>JBELIG010000026.1:0-18457 GCA_042091035.1 Sphingobacteriales bacterium
ACTCCGCTTTTTCGGAAGGCTTCTTGGACTACGAAATCTTCTAAATACATCATTTTCCCTTTCCAGGTGGAGAATGTAGGATAGTACAATGCCATTCCTATGATAGTAGAATTGTGCTCTGCAACAAGTATATCAAAAAGCTGCTCCTCAAATTGTTGGTTATATTCTTCAAGCCCAATAGTCAAAGATTCCTCAGCTTTTTCGTAAATAGCTAATTCTCTAACCAATTCATAGGCCTTTTGCATTTCTGAGGCTTTGATCTTTCTGATTTTTAGGTTTGTCATATAGTTTGAGTCGTTTGTTTAAATAATGTAAAGAAACGTTTTGATTCATGCCAAAATAGACTATTTTTGTGGTCTTTAGAAATTCGGTAAAAAGAAGTCAAAAGTCTTTTTGCGGGGGCATAGAATATTGATGCACATTTTTTTACATCATTATTTGTCTATTTAAGATATAAATTATACCTTTGCACCTGCAAAAATACATGGATTATTCTATGAATTATGCTAAAGCCCTTGGGGACAGGGGTGAAAAGAAACTGATTAATTGAAATAAAATAAGTGTAACAGATGCCAACTATTAACCAATTAGTTCGCAAAGGGAGAAAGAAAGTCGTTGTGACGAGTAATTCTAGAGCTTTGGATTCTTGTCCGCAAAAACGCGGAGTATGTACTCGTGTTTATACCACGACGCCAAAGAAGCCAAACTCCGCTTTGCGTAAGGTTGCTAAGGTGCGCTTGACGAACGGTATTGAGGTGATTGCCTACATTCCGGGAGAAGGTCACAATCTTCAAGAGCACTCAATCGTGCTTGTTCGTGGAGGTCGTGTAAAAGATCTACCGGGTGTACGTTATACCATCGTACGTGGTGCTTTGGATACAGCAGGAGTTGCTGACAGACTTCAGAGTCGTTCGAAGTATGGTGCAAAACGTCCTAAAAAATAGTTTAGGAAGTAGTAACTAATTAATGAATTATGTTTCAAACAGAAACCGCTAATCTTAAAAAGTAATGAGAAAAAGAAAACCTAAAATGCGAGTTATCACACCAGATCCTATATATAAGGATACTATGGTGACTCAGTTTGTAAATAACATGATGCTTGATGGAAAAAAATCCACAGCATTCAAGGTGTTTTATGATGCAATGGCAATCGTTAAAGAACGTACTGACCAGCCGGAACATGAAATTTGGAAGAAAGGATTGAACAATGTAATACCACAAGTTGAGGTTCGCTCAAGGAGAATTGGTGGTGCTACATTCCAGATTCCTACTGAAATTCGTGCTTCCCGCAAGATTTCAATCGGTATGAAGTGGTTGATCAAATTTGCTCGACAGCGAAGTGGCAAAGGTATGGCTGAGAGATTAGCTTCTGAAGTCATTGCTGCAAGCAAAAATGAAGGTGCAGCTGTTAAGCGTAAAGAAGATACGCACAAAATGGCTGAATCAAATAGAGCATTTGCTCACTTCAGAGTTTAATTAATAGATTAATAAATTCCTTTAAGGGTTAAGTTATGGCTAAGGATCTAAGATTCACCAGAAACATTGGTATCGCCGCTCACATTGATGCTGGTAAAACGACAACAACAGAGCGTATTTTGTACTACACAGGTATGTCTCACAAGATTGGTGAGGTGCACGATGGTGCTGCAACAATGGACTGGATGGAGCAAGAGCAGGAGCGTGGTATCACTATTACGTCTGCTGCAACAAAAACGAGCTGGAAGTGGAAAGATGAGGAATATTCAATCAACATTATTGATACTCCAGGACACGTTGACTTTACTGTTGAGGTAGAGCGTTCTTTGCGCGTACTTGATGGTGTTGTTGCTCTTTTCTGCGCAGTTTCTGGTGTTGAGCCTCAATCTGAGACTGTATGGCGTCAAGCTGATAGATATAAAGTACCAAGAATTGGTTTCGTTAATAAAATGGACCGTTCGGGTGCTGACTTCTTTAATGTTGTTAAAGATGTTAGAGAGAAATTAGGTGCTAACGCGATTCCAATGCAGGTGCCTATTGGTGCGGAAGAAACTTTCCGTGGTGTTGTTGATCTTGTTACAAATGAGGCTATCATTTGGAATGAGGACGACAGAGGTATGACTTACGAAGTAATTCCAATTCCTGAAGATTTAAAGGAAACTGTTGAGGAAAAAAGAGAGCTTTTATTAGAATCAGTTGCTGATTATGATGAGACGCTTATGGAGAAATTCTTCGAAGATCCGGATTCAATTTCTGCTGAAGAGATTCGTGCAGCAATTCGTAAAGCGGTAATCGACATGAGTATTACTCCAATGTACTGTGGAACTGCCTTTAAAAACAAAGGTGTTCAAGCTGTTCTTGATGCTGTTTGTTGTTTCCAACCTTCTCCAATGGATGTTGAAGCAATCGAAGGTGTTAATCCTAAAACAGAGGAAGCTGAAACAAGAAAGCCGACTGTAGAAGATCCATTTGCAGCTCTTGCATTTAAGATTGCTACAGATCCATTTGTTGGTCGTTTGGCATTCTTCAGAGTTTATTCTGGCGCATTAAACGCTGGATCTTACATTTACAATTCACGTTCAGGTAAGAAAGAGCGTATCTCGAGATTATTCCAGATGCACTCTAACAAGCAGAACGCTATTGATAGAGTTGAAGCGGGTGATATTGCTGCAGGTGTAGGTTTCAAAGACCTAAGAACTGGTGATACACTTTGTGACCTTGACAATCCTATCGCTCTTGAATCAATGACTTTCCCTGATCCAGTTATCGGTATTGCTATCGAGCCTAAGACTCAGAAAGATGTTGATAAACTAGGTATGGCATTAGCTAAACTTTCAGAGGAGGATCCAACGTTTAAGGTTCGTTACGACGAAGAAACAAACCAAACTGTAATCTCTGGTATGGGTGAGCTTCACCTTGAGATTATTGTTGATCGTCTTAGAAGAGAGTTCAAGGTTGAATGTAACCAAGGGCAACCTCAGGTGAATTACAAAGAGGCACTTACAAACACTGTAGATCACAGAGAGCGCTTGAAAAAGCAGTCTGGTGGTTCAGGTCTATTTGCTGATATGCAATTCGAATTAGGACCTGCTGATCAAGAGTTCTTAGACTCGGATGACTTCAAAGATGGTAAAGTTAGACTTCAGTTTGTAAACAAGATTGTTGGTGGTTCGATTCCTAAGGAATTCTTCCCATCAATCGTGAAAGGTTTCCAAGCTATGATGGATAACGGTGTACTTGCAGGTTATGCGATGGATTCAATGAAAGTTCGTCTTTATGACGGATCTACGCACGCAGTCGATTCTAAGCCAATTGCTTTTGAGCTTTGTGCTAAAGAAGGTTTCAAGTCTGCAGCTGCTCAGTGTAAACCAGTTATTCTTGAGCCAATCATGAAGCTTGAGGTAACAACTCCTGATGATTATGTAGGTAGTGTAATTGGTGACCTTAACCGTCGTCGTGGATTACCTCAAGGTCAGGATACACGTCCGGGTGGAGCTATTTCTATCCAGGCAGAAGTTCCTTTATCTGAAATGTTCGGATATGTAACGGCACTTCGTACAATTACTTCTGGTCGTGCAAACTCTACTATGGAGTTCTCACACTTTGCACCAGCTCCGGCTAGTGTATCAAAAGATGTAATTGAGAAAGCAAAAGGTATTGAAGCGTAAGCTTTAAAGATAATTAAGATAATAGGGTTGGGGCAAATGAGTCCCAATCCTTCATTTAATGTAAATTTTTTTAAAAGTTTGATAAAAGGGTTATGAATCAAAAAATCCGTATTAAACTTCGTTCTTATGACCATAATTTGGTTGATAAGTCAACGGAGAAAATTGTAAAAACAGTTCGTAACAGCGGTGCTGTTGTAACAGGACCGATTCCGCTGCCCACTAAGAAAGAGATTTTCACCGTTTTGCGTTCTCCGCACGTAAACAAGAAATCTCGTGAGCAGTTCCAATTGCGAACACACAAGCGTTTGATTGAAATCTTCACTCCTACGCAAAAAACTGTGGACGCACTTTCAAAATTGGAACTTCCTAGTGGAGTGGATATCCAGGTTAAGTTAACTTAATCTGACGGGCAACGCTTAAAATTTTATTTTAAACGAATCACGGATACCATTCTTGAACTTACGAGATATATATAGACGGTCAGCCTTCCTTATAAATCTCTTTAGACAAATTCTGGATCAAATCTGATCCAACATGTTTTAAAAGTTCAAAAATCAGGTGTTCTCGGTTCAAAAAAAATGATGTCGTGAACGGTATTATTGGTAGAAAAATCGGAATGACTAGCATCTTCGACAATAAAGGTCGAAATGTGGCTTGTACTGTAGTTCAGGCAGGTCCATGCACAGTTACTCAGGTAAAGACAGAAGATACTGACGGGTACAACTCTATGCAGTTGGGCTTCGATGACGCCAAAGAAAAGCGCACTACCAAGGCAATGATGGGACATTTCAACAATGCAAAATCTACACCAAAGAGAAAAATCGTGGAATTCCGCAATTTTGATTTAGTAGAAAAGCAGTTGGGTGACATCGTATCCTTGGAAGAGGTTTTAGTAGATGGTGATATAGTTAATGCTGTAGGTACTACAAAAGGTAAAGGATTCCAGGGTGTTGTAAAACGTCATGGTTTCAAAGGTGTTAACGATGCTACACATGGTCAGCATAACAGACAACGTGCTCCGGGTTCAATCGGTGCAGCTTCATATCCTGCGAAAGTATTCAAAGGTATGCGAATGGCTGGACGTATGGGTGGGACCCGCGTTAAAGTTAAAAACCTTGAAGTATTAAAGGTATTCCCAGATCAAAATATTGTCCTTTTAAAAGGAGCAGTACCAGGTCACAAGGGATCTTATGTGATTATTGAGAAATAAATTGTAAGGGAACCTTATTCCTTAACTATTTAAAGTGACAGCGATGAAACTTGATGTTTTAAATATCCAGGGAGAAAAGACCGGAAAGTCGGTTACACTTCCTAAGAACATCTTTGGTGTTGAGCCCAATGAGCATGCTGTGTATTTAGCAGTAAAGCAGTATTTGGCTAATCAACGTCAAGGAACGCACAAAGCGAAAGAACGCGGCGAGATCGTTGGTTCTACGCGAAAAATTAAAAAACAGAAGGGTACGGGTACTGCTCGTGCTGGTAGCATCAAATCTGGTGTATTCAGAGGTGGAGGTCGTATGTTCGGTCCTAGGCCTCGTAACTATGGATTTGACCTTAACAAAAAGGTTAAAAACCTAGCTCGTCTTTCAGCTCTTTCAGCTAAGGCAAGTAGTGGTAGTATCATAGTTCTTGAAGACGCTGCTTTTGAAGCACCTAAGACATCTGTTTATAACTCTATGCTGAAGGCACTGGGTTTGAATGGGAAAAAGACACTTCACATTATTCCTGAGCACGATGTAAATTTACTTCGTTCTAGTGGTAATATCCAGAAGGCATCTGTAATGCGTGCAGCAGACTTGAATACATATGTAATTATGAATTCAAATACGCTGATCATTTCTGAGGCTTCAGTGAAGGTGATTAAAAAAGATTTTGCATAAGCTTTTATAAAGCTATAAATCGAAAAAAATGGCAAAGGATATCTTAATCAAACCGTGGATTACGGAAAAGACCGAGAGAACTTCAGAGCGATTGAATCAGTACACTTTTATTGTAAACAAAAAAGTGAACAAGATTGAGATCAAGAAGGCCGTTGAAGAAAAATATGGCGTTAACGTCGAATCGGTTAATACAATAATCATGCCTGCAAAGGCAAAATCGCGTAATACGCGAAGCGGTATCCTGAAAGGACGTAAACCTAGCTTCAAGAAAGCAGTGGTTACCCTTGGTTCAGGAGAAGAAATTGACTTTTATGGTGATGTTTAATGAATTGTGTGGGTTTAGTCAATGCCCGCGATAGTTCATAACAATTAATAACTGAAAAATTATGCCAGTTAAGAAGTTTAAACCTGTTTCCCCCGGTCTAAGACACAAGGTAGGAAACTCGTTTACAGAGATTACGGCGAGTAAGCCTGAAAAGAGTTTGTTGGCACCACTTCACAAAAGTGGAGGTCGTAACAACTCAGGACGTATGACAATGCGCCAGAGAGGTGGTGGACACAAGCGTCGCTACAGAATGATTGATTTTAAGCGTAACACTGAAGGAGTCAATGCAACAGTTACTACTATTGAATATGATCCTAACAGAACTGCTTATATCGCGTTGTTGAAGTATGAAGATGGTGAGAAGCGTTATATGTTAGCACCAGATGGTCTTCAGGTAGGTGATGTGGTTACTTCTGGTAAAGGAGCAGCTCCGAATATCGGAAACGCACTTTATCTTTCTGAAATTCCACTAGGTTCTACTATTCACGCAATCGAAATGCGCCCAGGCGCAGGTGCAGCTCTTGCTCGTTCTGCGGGTACTTATGCTACACTAATGAGTCGCGAGGGTAAATATGCGATTATCAAGTTGCCTTCTTCTGAGGTAAGAAGAATTCTTCTTACGTGTAAAGCGACTATGGGATCAACTTCAAATCCTGACCATGGATTGACTGTATCTGGTAAAGCAGGTCGTTCAAGATGGCAAGGTCGTCGTCCACATGTTCGTGGTGTTGCAATGAACCCGGTTGATCACCCAATGGGTGGTGGTGAAGGCCGTGCTTCAGGTGGTCACCCACGTTCAAGAACGGGAATCATGGCTAAAGGTCAGAAAACGAGAAATACTCGTAAGGCATCTTCTAAGCTTATCGTTTCTCGTCGTAAGAATAAGAAGAGGTAATTTGTAAATAAGTAAATAAATTTGCTTTATGGCAAGATCGATAAAAAAAGGACCTTACGTATTCTTCAAGCTACTCAAGAAACTTGCAGTAGCTAAAGAAAGCACAAAAAAGACCACGATCAAAACTTGGTCGAGATCTTCAGTTATTATTCCAGATATGGTTGGTCAAACTATAGCTGTACATAACGGAAAAATTTTCGTGCCTGTTTACGTAACAGAGAATATGGTTGGACACAAGTTGGGTGAGTTTTCTCCAACACGTTCATTCAGAGGTCACGGCGGTAAGAAATAAGAAGACCGCTTATGTTCCGAGTCTTTTTGACTTGGGGAGAAGTGGATTTTTGAATATTCAAATTGATTGAATACAATGGAAGCAGTAGCTAAACTTAGAAACTGTCCGATGTCAGCACGCAAGATGCGATTGGTAGTAGACCTCATCAGAGGAAAGGAAGTAGAGGAAGCTTTAGATATTCTTCGCTTTACTAAAAAGGAAGCAGCAGTGTGGTTGGAAAAATTAGTCCTTTCTGCAGTTGCTAACTGGGAAAACAAATTAGATAGTGCCGATAGTGCAGATAATTATGGTCTTGTTATTAAGACTGCATTTTCTGACCAAGGTACTATGCTGAAGCGTTTTCGTCCTGCTCCTCACGGTCGTGCGCACCGTATTCGCAAGCATACTAATCACGTGACAATCGTGGTTGAGAACAGTATGCCTCTAGCGTCTGAGCAAGGAGAAACTGTAGAATAAAATTATTAACAGTTGAATAAACTGGGTCCACGGCTTAGCCGAGGTCTCAATTGATCAAACAATTAAATTGGAACAATGGGTCAAAAGACGAATCCAATTGGTAATCGTTTGGGTATCATCCGAGGATGGGAGTCCAACTGGTACGGAGGTAAAAACTTCGGTGATAAGGTAGTAGAAGATGAAAAAATCAGAAAATACCTTAAAGCACGTATCCGTAAGGGTGGTATCGCTCGTATAGTAATCGAGCGTACGCTTAAACGCGTTACCGTTACTATCCAGACGTCTCGTCCGGGTATTATCATCGGTAAAGGCGGTCAAGAAGTTGATCGTATCCGCGAAGAGCTTAAAAAGCTTTCAGGAATGGATGTTCAAATTAACATCCTAGAAATCCGTAAGCCGGAGCTTGATGCAACGATTGTGGGCGAAAGTATCGCTCAACAAATTGAAGGTAGAATTAATTATCGTAGAGCTATTAAAATGGCTATTCAGTCATCAATACGCGCAGGTGCCGAAGGTATCAAAGTTCGTATAGGTGGTCGTTTGAATGGTGCTGAGATGGCTCGTTCTGAAGAGTACAAAGAAGGTAGAACACCTTTGCATACTTTCAGAGCTGACATCGATTACGCTTTAGTTGAAGCTCAAACGGTATACGGTAAGATCGGTATCAAAGTGTGGATCTGTAAAGGAGAAGTACTTGGTAAGAGAGATCTTTCTCCAAATGCTGGCTTTGATCTTAAAAAAGACAAAGGCGGTCGTAGAGGCGGCGGTGGTCGTAGAGATGCTCGTCGTGGCGGTGGTAATAGAAGAACAGGGAGACAGCAGAATAACTCCTAATAGCTTTTAGTTTCACTGTCAATATTTTAGGCAAAGGAAATTGTTTATTTCCGATAAATTAATGTACCTTTGCCTCGCTTTTTAGGATAGGTGTGTTAAGCACTGACTGAAGAGTGTTGTTGATTGTTAACAACTGGTGGTATCTGTTTTGGGTGCTACTTACAAATAGTTTTAATAATGTTACAGCCGAAAAGGACGAAATATCGTAAGCAACATAAAGGAAGAAACACTGGACTTGCATATAAAGGAAGTAAGGTGTCTTTTGGTAGCTTTGGATTGAAGGCCACTACGCAAGGACGTATCACAAGTCGTCAGCTAGAGTCAGCTCGTATCGCGATGACCCGTTATATGAAGAGGGAAGGAAAGGTTTGGATCCGAATTTTCCCAGATAAGCCGATCACATCGAAGCCCGCAGAGGTTCGTATGGGTAAAGGTAAGGGTGCATTGGATCATTGGGTAGCGCTTGTAAAGCCAGGACGTGTTATGTTTGAGCTTGATGGTGTGCCACAAGAAGTAGCAATGGAGGCATTGCGTTTAGCCGCGCAAAAGTTACCTGTAATGACGAAGGTTTCTGTGCGACCGGACTACGTAGAACAATAATTTTTTAACCATTAACGTCGAAAGGTAATGGCAAGCAAGAAATCTTTAGAGTACAAGGATTTTTCAAGCGAAGACTTGAAGAACGAGTTGGTGAACAAGGAAAATGAGTATAAGCAGCTTTGTTTTGACCACGCGGTAACTGGTCTTGAGAATCCTCTTTCATTGAAGGAGCTTAGACATGACATAGCACGTTTGAATACAGAGATTCGTAGTCGTGAGATTGCGCAGATGTCTGCAGAAGAACTAGCAGGTCGTTCAAAGATCCGTTTTAGAAGAAAGAAAGGCAAATAAATAAAATTATCAGAGCTGGCCTAGTCCAGTTCTTAAACCATTTATGATGGAAGTACAAAGAAATTTGCGTAAAACTCGTGTAGGTACTGTGGTGAGCAATGCTATGGAGAAGTCGATCAGCGTGCAAGTTGAGCGTCGTCTTCGTCACCCTATCTATGGTAAGTTTGTAAAGAAAACCAAAAAATTCATGGCGCACGATGCTAACAACGATTGTAATGTTGGTGATCTAGTTCGTATCATGGAAACTCGTCCAATGTCTAAAAACAAGCGTTGGAGATTGGTTGAAATCATAGAAAGAGCTAAATAATCATATTCTATTGCTGGTTTGCCAGCGATCGATAAATTGAAAAGTTATGATCCAGCAGGAATCAAGATTAAAAGTAGCAGACAACTCAGGGGCAAAAGAAGTCCTTTGTATCAAAGTTTTGGGAGGTAGTAAGCGTCGTTACGCGTCTATCGGTGATCAAATCGTTGTTACAGTAAAGGAAGCTTCTCCTGGCGGTAACGTTAAGAAAGGAACAGTTACCAAAGCAGTTGTAGTGCGTACTAAAAAAGAAATTCGTCGTAAGGATGGAACTTACATCCGATTCGATGATAATGCAGTGGTGCTATTGAATGCAAGTGAAGAGCCTAGAGGTTCACGTATTTTCGGACCTGTAGCTCGTGAGTTACGTGACCGTGATTACATGAGAATCGTTTCATTAGCTCCTGAAGTATTGTAATTATTAACTTGAACCTATGTTCAGGTTGTAAAGAACTATAGCTATGTCGAAAAAAAGCAGATTCGCACCAAAATTGCACATCAAAAAAGGTGACCAAGTCATCGTTGTAGCGGGTGCAAGTAAGGGAGACACCGTGCGTGAGGTGTTAGAAGTATTTACTTCTGAAAATCGCGCAATTGTAGCAGATACAAATATGGTGAAGAAGCACCTAAAGGCAACAAATGATAACCCAGGTGGTATCACGGAAACGCCAGCTCCTATTCATATTTCAAATCTGATGCTTGTTGATCCTAAATCTGGTAAACCAACTCGTGTTGGTCGCAGAGAAGAAGACGGCAAGATGGTACGTTATTCTAAAAAATCTGGAGAAATTATTAAGTAATGAGTAATCAACCAAGACTTAGAGTTAAATATGAAGAAGAGGTAAAGAAGGCTTTGATGGAGAAATTCCAGTACAAGTCTGTAATGCAGATTCCTCGTATTGAGAAAGTTTGCTTGAACCAAGGAGTTGGAGCAGCTACTCAGGATAAGAAGTTAGCGGAGCATGCTTTGAACGAGATGTCTATGATCACTGGCCAAAAGGCTGTGCCTACAAAGGCTAAGAAATCAGTGTCGAACTTCAAACTTCGTGATGGTATGACCATCGGTGCTCGTGTTACCTTGAGAAATGACCGTATGTGGGAATTCTTAGATCGTTTGATCTCAGTTTCTCTTCCACGTGTTCGTGACTTTAGAGGTATCAATGATAAAAGTTTTGATGGAAGAGGTAATTACTCTATGGGTGTTACTGAACAGATCATTTTCCCTGAAATCAATATTGATAAGGTGAATAAGATCACAGGTATGGATATTACCTTTGTTACTTCCGCTAACACTGATGCTGAAGCACTTGAATTGTTGAAGGCAATTGGTCTTCCATTCAAGAATCAACGATAATTTAAATCTTTAAATAAGCTAACAATGGCTAAAAAATCAGTTATTGCACGAGAAGTAAAACGTGCCAAGATGGTTGCCAAGTATGCTGAAAAGCGTAAAGCACTAAAAGATGCTGGTGATTATGATGCTTTGGATAAACTTCCAAAAAACGCATCACCAGTTCGTTTGCATAACCGTTGTAAATTAACGGGTCGTCCTAAAGGATATATGCGAAGATTCGGAATCTGTAGAGTTCAATTCAGAGAACTGGCTCTTTCAGGTAAAATTCCAGGTATTACCAAGGCAAGTTGGTAATTATTAATTAGATAAGTTGGGTGTTTAGGGTTATCGATTACGGTACCTGTTTCACACATAATGTCTGAACTCTAAACTAATTAAGATGATTGTAACAGATCCAATTGCAGATTTTCTGACTCGTATCAGAAATGCACAAATGGCTAGCCATAAGATGGTAGTCATTCCTTCCTCAAAGTTAAAAAAAGCGATCACAGAGATTCTCTATGATCAGGGTTACATTCTCAAGTATAAATTTGATACTAATGAGAATGCTCAACACGTGATCAGAATCGCTCTTAAGTACGATTCCAATAATACGCCTGTTATTCGCAAATTAGAGCGTGTTTCAAAGCCTGGTTTGCGTCAGTATAGAAAAGCAAATGATTTACCTCGCGTTATCAATGGTTTGGGTATTGCACTTGTCTCTACATCTAGAGGTGTAATGACAGAAAAACAAGCTCGTTCTATTAACGTAGGAGGTGAAGTTCTTTGTTATGTATATTAATAGCTTTTTTGTTTGCGCAAGAAAGCTGATTTTTGTTTAAATAATAAAATAATAGGTCATGTCTCGTATTGGAAAAGCACCTATCAATATACCAGCAGGAGTTGAGATTACGGTTTCAGATCGTAACCTAGTTACTGTAAAAGGAAAGAATGCAACTTTAACACAGCAGATTAATGTTGATCTATCTGTGGATATTGCAGAAGGTGTATTGACAGTAAAACGCCCTACAGAACAAAAACGCCACAAAGCAATGCACGGTCTTTACCGTTCATTAATCGCCAATATGGTGGAAGGTGTTTCTTCTGGGTTTAAAAAAGAATTAGAACTTGTCGGTGTCGGTTATCGTGCATCAAATCAGGGTCAACTTCTAGAGCTTACACTTGGATATTCTCACCCTATCTTCTTTGCTGTACCAGCAGAAGTAAAGGTCGAAACGGTCTCTGAAAGAGGTCAAAATCCAAAAGTAATTCTTGAAAGTGCTGACAAAGAACTGATTGGTGAAGTTGCTGCAAAGATCAGAGCATTTAGAAGCCCTGAACCTTACAAAGGTAAAGGTATTCGCTTTGTTGGAGAGCAAGTACGTCGTAAAGCAGGTAAGACTGCTGCCAAGTAATTATAAATTAATTAAGATTTCATTTAGTAGGGCCTTGGGTTTGATTTTGCTTAAAACTCTTTCACTAAGGCCAAAACTTAAATATTATGAAATTAACTAAAGAAGCAAGAAGGAAGAAAATTCACTTGCGCGTCAAAAAGAGTATAAAGGGGACGAATACTTGTCCTCGTATTAGTGTTTTTCGTAGCAACAAAGCTATCTATTGCCAGTTGATAGATGACTTAAATGGTACAACTTTAGCTTCAGCTTCTTCAAAAGAAGGAACTGTTGATGCTAAAATTAAGACCGATGCTGCAGCTCAGGTAGGTAAACTTATCGCTGAGCGCGCTATTGCAAAAAATATTACTAAAGTTAAATTCGATCGTAGCGGGTACCTTTACCACGGTCGAGTTAAAGCTTTGGCTGACGGAGCGCGTGAAGGTGGTCTTCAGTTCTAATTCATAAATCGAGTCGAAAATGGCAAAGAAAACGAATAATAGAGTAAAATCCACTGAGTCTGAGCTGAAGGAAAAGCTAGTAAAGCTTAACCGTGTAGCTAAAGTGACAAAGGGTGGTCGTACCTTCAGCTTCGCAGCAATCGTTGTTGTAGGTGATGGTAAAGGATCTGTTGGTCACGGTTTAGGAAAAGCTAGAGATGTATCTGAAGCTATTTCTAAAGCAGTTGATGAAGCAAAGAAGAATCTTGTAAAGTTCTCTCTTATCAATGGTACTATTCCTCATGAGCAGTTAGGTAAATACGACGCAGGTCGCGTATTGATCAAGCCAGCTTCTGATGGTACAGGTGTTATCGCTGGTGGTGGTATGCGTGCAGTTCTAGAAATCGCAGGTGTACAGAATGTTTTGGCAAAGTCTCAAGGGTCTTCAAACCCACACAATGTAGTGAAGGCTACAATTGATGCTTTGAAAAAACTACGTAGTCCAAGAGATATTGCTAAGCAAAGAGGAATTTCTATGGATAAACTTTTCAATGGTTAAAAATTACTGCTACTTTAAGCAGTCAAAATTTATAAGAAATGGGAAAAGTTCGCGTAACTAAAGTAAAAAGTGTTATTGGTCGCCCTGCTAAGCAAAAGGCAACCATTCAAGCACTAGGTCTTCGTAAGATGAATCAAACTGTCGAGCACGAAGCCACTCCTCAAATTATGGGGATGATTAATAAAATAAGCCATTTAGTGAAAGTTGAAGAGGCTTAACATTTTTTCAATTATTTGAATTTGAAAATTTTGTAGATATGGAACTGCATAATTTAAAACCAGCTAAAGGTTCAGTGAAATCTGGAAAGAGAATTGCTCGAGGGCAAGGATCTACTAGAGGTGGTACTGCCACTCGTGGACATAAGGGACAAAAATCCCGTTCTGGATATAGCCGTAAGCGCCACTTTGAAGGTGGACAGATGGCTCTTCAAATGCGTTTGCCTAAGCGAGGTTTCAAAAACCCAACACGTGTAGAGTATGTTGCTCTTAACATTGGGAGACTTGAAACACTTGCAGCAAAGCATAGTATTACAAACTTCGATATAGAGAAGCTTGTTGAACTTAATGTAGTGAGAAAAACCGATAGAGTGAAGTTGTTGGCTACGGGGGAATTGAATACGGCTCTTACGATCAGTGTTCACGCTGCCTCTAATTCAGCAAAAGAAGCCGTTGAAGCAAAAGGCGGTAGTGTTAACCTAGTATAACTGACCTCTAATGAAACGATTTTTAAGTACATTAAATAACATATGGAAGATTGAAGAATTACGTAAGCGTATTCTTCTGACCATTGGCTTACTAGCAGTTTACAGATTTGGAGCTTTTATCGTACTACCTGGTGTAGATGCGTCAAAAATCCAAACTCAGGATGCTGCAGAAGGTGCAAAAGACCTTCTAGACTTGATCAACACCTTTACAGGTGGTGCTTTCAATTCTGCATCTGTATTCGCTCTTGGTATAATGCCTTACATTACTGCATCCATCATCATTCAGTTGTTGGGATTTGCAGTGCCTTATTTCCAACGCCTCCAAAAAGATGGTGAAACTGGACGTAAGAAGTTAACGCAGATTACTAGAGCACTGACATTAGCTATTACATTCCTTCAAGGTTCTGCGTATCTTAGTATGATCCGCAATGATGGACTCGTAATGGATACAATTAGTTTGCCTATCTTTACAATCTGTAATCTAATCATACTTTCTGCAGGTACAATATTTGCAATGTGGTTGGGTGAGCGAATCACAGACAGAGGAATTGGTAATGGTGTGTCTCTACTTATTACAGTAGGTATTATCGCCTCTTTACCACAATCTTTTGCTGCTGAGATTGGAGCTCAGTCAGGTACATTCCTAGTACTGATTCTTGAATTAGCTGCTTTATTTGGTATCGTAATGGTGACCGTACTTATTGTACAAGGTATCCGTAGGATTCCTGTTCAGTATGCAAAACAAGTATCTGGTCGTGGATCAAATATTGCAGGCATGAAAATGCAAAATGAAAGAGATTTCATTCCACTAAAAGTGAATGCTGCTGGTGTAATGCCAATTATCTTTGCTCAAGCTATATTATTCCTTCCGGCTACTATCGGACAGTATTTTATAAGCAATGGGTCTGAGTTAGGAGGATTATACACACAGTTGTCAAATCCTTTCTCAGCTATTTCAAGTGTACTTGCTTTCCTTTTGGTTGTAGGATTTACATATATCTATACAGCCTTAATGGTAAACCCTAAGGATTATGCCGATTATTTGAAAAATATGAATGCATTTATTCCGGGTGTTAAACCAGGTCAGCCTACAGCTGATTTGATTGATACGATTACATCAAGAATTACACTTCCAGGTTCAGTTTTCCTTGGACTTATTGCTATCCTTCCTGCTTTTGCAGTGGCGGGTGGTGTAAACCAAGGTTTTGCGATCTTCTTCGGAGGAACGTCTCTACTAATCCTTGTTGCAGTAGTACTTGATACCCTCGCTCAAATTGAATCTTACTTACTTCTAAAGCACTATGATGGCCTTATGAAGTCTGGAAGAATTCAAGGAAAGCAATCAAGAATGCAGAATATAGGAGCAGGAATGTAATTACATTCTTTTCCGTTCAGCAATATATTTTATCCGTGTCAGAGAGCAGGTGTTTACACTTCTTTGTGACGCGGTTATTTTTGAATGAAATGTTTTATGGTATACTACAAAACCAAAGAAGAAATTGAATTGATTCGACAAAGTTGCTTGCTAGTTTGCAAGGCTCTGTCTGAAGTGGGTAGTATATTGAAGCCAGGCATTACCGGTTTGGAGATTGATCAAGTAGCAGAAACTGTTATTAGAGATCATGGAGCCGTTCCAGGGTTTAAAGGATATAATGGTTTTCCAGCAACACTTTGTGTATCTGTCAATGAACAAGTTGTTCATGGTATTCCAACCGAGACAGTCTTTAAAGATGGAGATATTGTATCTGTAGATTGTGGGGTCTTTATGAACGATTTCTTCGGCGATAGTGCCTATACGTTTCCTATAGGAGAGGTAAGTGATGATGTACTTCAGTTATTGAAAACTACCAATACTTCCCTTTATAAAGCCATTGAAATGGCTGTTGAGGGAAACCGTATCGGAGATATCGGGCATGCTGTCCAAGCTTATGCAGAGCGTGAGCGAAATTATGGCGTTGTACGAGAGCTTGTAGGACATGGTATAGGTCGGTCATTACATGAAGCACCAGAAGTGCCAAATTATGGCCGTAAAGGTAATGGACCAAAAATCAAAGAAGGACTTGTTATAGCGATTGAACCTATGATTAATATGGGTAAACGCACTATAGGTCATGCTGAAGATGGATGGACTATTATTACTAAGGATCTTAAACCATCCGCCCACTTTGAACACACAATTGCTGTAGGTCGTGAGAAGGCAGATATTCTGTCTGATCATACACTTATAGAAAATGCGTTGAATAAGAATCCTAATGTACAGGCTGTAGGCGTTTTTTAGGAAATTCATTTTATTAGTAAAAAAATGGTGTGAAACTTTAATCTTAGTCAAAAATTGGTTAATTTCGCACACCGAAAATAAATGTATGGCAAAGAAAGATCTAATTAAACAAGACGGTACAATTGTAGAAGCATTGTCTAATGCTATGTTCAAAGTACGTTTGGGTAATGATCACCAGATTGTTGCTACTATTTCAGGTAAAATGAGAATGCACTATATTCGTATTCTCCCTGGAGACAAGGTAGCAGTTGAAATGTCTCCATACGATTTGACGAGAGGTAGAATAATCTATCGCTACAAATAGAGAAATTTAAAAGCTTAGCATAATGAAAGTTAAAGCGTCGGTTAAGAAACGTTCTGCAGATTGCAAGATCGTTAAGAGAAAGGGAAAGATTTATATTATCAATAAGAAGAATCCTAAGTTCAAGCAACGCCAGGGTTAATATTGATAGCTAATTGTATAAAACAGTAAGATAATGGCTCGGATATCAGGAAATGATCTTCCAAAAAACAAGCGTGGTATTATCGCATTGACATACATCTATGGTGTTGGACCGACTCGCTCGGCTGAGATCTTGGAGAAGTGTGGAATCGATGAAAATACTAAGGTTGGAGATTGGAATGATGACAACATTCGTAGTATCACAACTCTTATACAGAATGATTACACCGTTGAAGGTGAACTAAGATCAGAGGTTCAGATGAACATCAAGCGTCTTATGGATATCGGATGTTACAGAGGTTTGAGACACAGAAAAGGACTTCCTCTTCGTGGACAGCGTACAAAGACAAACGCTCGTACTCGTAAAGGAAAACGTAAGACTGTGGCGAACAAGAAGAAAGCGACTAAATAATTTTAAATTATGAGGTAATGATCAAAGTGACTTTTGATTATAGGACCTCGTAAATCTAGAGGTAAATGGCACAAAATAGAAGTTCTCGTGGAAAGAGAAATGTAAAAGTTGACCCAGAAGGTTTGGTATACATCAAGGCTTCTTTCAATAATATCATTATCTCTATCACGAATAAGAAAGGAGAAGTAATCTCATGGGCATCTGCTGGTAAGGCAGGTTTCAGAGGTTCTAAGAAGAATACTCCTTATGCTGCTCAAATTGCTGCATCGGACGCAGCCAGGGTTGCTAACGAAGCTGGTATGCGTTCTGCTACAGTTTACGTTAAAGGACCTGGTGCTGGACGTGAAGCTGCAATTCGTGCGGTAGACTCTACAGGTATTAAGATCTCACGCATATTTGACGTGACGCCTGTTCCACACAACGGATGTCGTCCTCCTAAAAAGAGACGCGTATAATTCCTTGGTTGGATATTATTTAACTTTATTTTAGAAGAAAAATGGCAAGATATACTGGTCCTAAGGCCAAAAAAGCTCGCGCACTTGGAGAGGCGATTTTCGGCCCGAGCAAAGCCTTTGATAAAAAGAAATACCCTCCGGGTATGCATGGTAATGGCAGACGTAGAAAGAATAAGTCTGACTATGCTAAGCAATTGATGGAAAAGCAAAAAGCTAAGTACACTTATGGTGTTCTAGAAAAGCAATTCCGCAATCTATTTGAAAAAGCAAGCCGTAAAGGTGGTGTTACAGGTGAAGTTTTACTTAAACTTCTTGAGTCTCGTTTAGACAACACTGTATATCGTCTAGGTATTGCTCCTACACGTAGAGCAGCTCGTCAGTTGGTTACACACAAGCACATCGTTCTTAATGGTGTGATTACAAATGTACCTTCTGTTACACTTCGTCCTGATGACGTTGTAACTGTGCGTGGTAAATCTCAAGCAAATGCAGTAATTGTGGATTCAGTTAAATCTAAATCAGACGTTCGTAAGTTCGGTTGGTTAGAGTTTAATGCTGATAAGATGGAAGGTAAGTATCTTTCTATGCCAGAAAGAGATCAGATTCCTGAGAATATTAACGAACAACTTATTGTCGAATTGTACTCTAAGTAATTTCGAATTGTTGTTTTTTTTATATATATTAGGCAGATAGAGTTGTGTTTCGCAATTCTATCTGCTTGTGCTATATTGAGAAGAACACTTTTACCCCCGTCTATTAGTTGAATTTAACTGGTCATTAATATAAAGTCTAGCATATTTAATATGAGCATATTAAACTTTCAGAAGCCCGACAAGATTGTAATGCAAAAAGCTGATGAATTCGAAGGTGTCTTCGAATTTAAGCCGCTTGAGCCAGGTTTTGGTCAAACTGTAGGTAACTCT
>JBELIG010000026.1:18557-19665 GCA_042091035.1 Sphingobacteriales bacterium
GATGAGAACCTTCCTAAAGATGCACCTATTGGCGTTATTCCGATCGATTCGATCTACACGCCTATCAAGAATGTATCTTACAAAATTGAAAATACTCGTGTTGGTCAGCGTACCGATTATGAGAAGCTTACGATTACTGTTAAGACGGATGGTACTATCCACCCAGAAGACGCAATCAAAGAAGCTTCAAGAATCATGATCAAGCATTTGATGCTTATCACGGATGAAAATATTACTTTCGATACTGGTAAGGAGCGTAAAGACGATGTTGTAGATGAACACATCTTACACATGCGTAAATTGCTTAAGACCTCATTGGAAGATCTTGATTTGTCTGTTCGTGCATACAACTGTCTAAAAGCAGCTAAGATCAATTCACTTGCTGAGTTGGTTAAGTATGATACACATGAACTATTGAAGTTCAGAAACTTTGGTAAGAAATCCCTTGTAGAAATCGAGGAGTTACTTACAGAAAAAGGTCTAACTTTCGGTATGGACTTGTCAAAATATAAGATTGACGAAGACTAAGCCTCTGGCTTGGTCTTTTTTTAATTGTAGTAATGCACCTGCTTGATAGCAGTGAGCATGCTTCGATGTTATTTATTTTTTAAAACAAATTTGTTATGCGTCACGGTAAGAAATTCAACCACTTAGGTAGAAAAACTGCGCACAGAAAAGCGCTTTTAAGGAACCTTGGAATCTCTCTAATAGAGCACAAGCGTATCGAAACTACACTTGCTAAGGCTAAGGCACTTAGAAAGTTTATTGAGCCTATCGTTACTAAAGGAAAAGTAAATACAATGCACTCTCGTCGTGTTGTGTTCTCATACCTTCAGAATAAAGAGGCTGTTAAAGAATTGTTTAGCACTGTTGCTGATAAGATAGGGGACAGACCTGGTGGTTACGTTCGTGTAATCAAAACTGGATTCCGTCGTTCTGATGGTGCAGAAATGGCTATGATTGAGTTTGTTGATTTCAATGAAGTTTACAACCTTAAGGATGCTAAGAAGCCAAGTCGTCGTCGTCGTTCAAAAGCGAAGAAGACTGATTCTACAGCTACTGCAGAGACAACTGCTACTACTGAAACAGTAAACGATGAAACTGCAGC
>JBELIG010000026.1:19765-23397 GCA_042091035.1 Sphingobacteriales bacterium
TAATAGTATTGCTTAGTTTTCTCCAAAGTTGAAGATAAGTGCAAAACGCATTGTATTGGCAAGTGGATTATTCTGCTGGTTTATAGAAATCAAATAAGATAAGTTGATCTCAAAAACATTATATTTTAATCCTGTTCCTATTGTCGCAAACCTTCTGTTTCCTTTGATCGCACTTTCATGAAAGTAACCACCTCTTAGTGCAAATTGATTATTGTACCAGTATTCGATACCAGTTGAAACTTGAATTTCTGCAATTTCTTCACTAAAACCATTTGGTGCATCTCCAAAACTAGAGAACATCGCTGAAATTGGATTCAATTCTAAGTGATCAGAAACTCCATTTCCATCTTGGTCACAATCTGGTCCGAAGCATGTCGTTGGAACCATCAATTTATTGAAATCGGCAACAAGTGCTACTTTGTTGAATTCATCAATTTTGAAATTTAAAGCTGCTCCAAGTCCCAAATTTGCAGGTAAATAATCCTTGGCATTATTTGCTGCATTTAGATAGGTTATCTTTGAACCTATGTTCGTCGCGGATAGTGCAACGGTAAGCTCTGCATCAGTATTCCCAATTTCTATGTCATCCATATAGGTTGCCGAAATATCAACAGCACCTGCAAGTGCAGCACTTATTGTTTGTCCCGCAACTACATGATTGGATGCAAGATCAGAGTAAATAAATTTACCACCGATACCAAAACCCAACTTGTCTCCCAGCTTTCTTGCATATGCTAGCTTTATTTCTGCTTCCTGTGGATTTCCTTCTCCTACTTGTTGACCATTTTCATCCGTGAAAATAATATTACCAAAGGAGAAGAATCGTATACTTCCGCCAAAAGCTTGAAGGTCATCTAGCTTTTTATAGCCAGAGAGATATGCTATATACATATCCGTAATATTGATGTTTCGGAACCATGGCGTGTATGACATACTTATGCCCATATCCTCTTCTGCAAACACTAACTTGGAATCATTGAAACCTAGACTGTTTGCATCAGCGCTTAATGCAATACCTGCATCACCAAGACCAGATGCTCTTGCATCTGCTGAAATTCTTAAAAATGGAACTGCTGTGATAATAGCGTTCGGACAAGGTTCTCCTGACCCTGGAAGTACCCAATCGCCATTTAAGTTCTGAATGCACTGTGCATATGATTCTGTAGTAGACAACGTTATAAGGAGCAAAGTAAATAGTGCTCCGTAAAAATACTTTTTCATGTAGTCATGCTTGATTTGGTGCAAATATAATGTCTTGTCACCATAATAAATTAGTAATTGATACAATAAATAGGGTAAAGCCCTTATATTTTCAATCGGTCTAAGGAAATAACAAAATAGAATACTTTTTATTGAAGATCTTGTATTCTTAACATTTTGTCTTTTGTAATTGTCTGCGTGGGGTCTTTCGACAAAGGATTATTTTAGAATAACTAATTTCTCAAATGCACTTTCGCCACTTATAATACCAGATGCACTTTGAGCCTGCGCTTTTATCTTGTATACATAAACGCCTTTAGCTAAATCAGAGCCAAAATCATCCTTACCATCCCACTGTATGCAGTCTCCTAAACCTAAACGGCTTCCTGTAGAGATTATTTGAGTTTCTATGGTTTTAACCAACTTACCAGAAATGCTGAATATCTGAACTTGAATATCCAAATTCTGACCTTCCATATTATGCTCAAACTGAAAACAGGTGCTATTTATGAAAGGATTTGGATAGTTTAAAACCTGTTGCAATGCTATAGAACCCGATGAGCTTACCACAAATTCTGTGTAGCCCTCACTAGAGTTGTTTGCAATATCCCAAGCTTTTACCTTGACTTGATGTCTTCCTTCACTAATATCAGCAAGTGGATATCGTATAATCCCACTTTTGTAGTTATCAAGTTCTGATTGATAATATTCGTTGAGTAAAAATGAGTTCTGCGTGTTTTCGTCAAGTGTTCCTGTTAGATCGTGACCAATACTGTTTCCAACTATATTGATACCATTGTCATCTTTTAACTTGACATAAAGAATAGGGTTGGAACTGGTTATACCACCAAATACGAAGTTCTCATTATTCATGTACACCTCAACCTCTGGTCCTTGATCATCGACAATTGCATTTTCTGACGAACCTCCAATTATAATATTTTCTGTGCTTCCTTTAGCCTCTGTATTTCCATTGCTTTCGATGGCATAGTAGCTTATTTTCCCATTTCCAAATTCAAAGGAAATATCTTTTGGTACAACAAACTCAAATTGAAACTGACCATCTACAATACTGCTTAAGCCTTTAAAAATTATATTCTTTTGGATGTCATAATTGAAAATTGGAGAGCCTGAATCTTGCCCAAGTGTTTGGTTGGTTATTTTTTTATCAAATACTGTTATGTAAAGTTTTCCATTGAAGGTGTTAAGGTCAGAACCATCGAAATCTAATATCTTACCTTTAACTTGTACGAGCTCTAACGATGAAATGGTATCTATTTCATTTTGAGCTACATTATTTCCGTTTATCTCTGTGGTCAATACCTCATAGCCTGGAATCGAAATCTGTTGGCTTGGATCACCCAAAAGCGTGAATTTCCTATGATTACTAGCACTTATTGTTGGGTTGTTTTTTGCTGCATTCATTGCATCTCCAAATCGCATAGATCCACTTGGGGAGTTCGTGTAAAGTGTATCAATGATCGCTCTTGATAAGTCATAATTGTCATTAGCTAGTAC
Source organism: Sphingobacteriales bacterium (assembly GCA_042091035.1). GTDB lineage: Bacteria > Bacteroidota > Bacteroidia > Chitinophagales > Saprospiraceae > AM-2324. The sequence goes on from JBELIG010000026.1 coordinate 22,484, forward strand.
TGCTCGGACAGTTGTGAACATAGAGATAGCTCCTCCATTTGGATTCAATATAGTTTCCTCTCCGCCAGAAGTAAATTTAGGATCATCATATCCTGCAAAGGAGCAAGTCGCTGTAAGGAATACAGGGAGTTTATTTGTGTTGTTGAAGGATATAATATCTTGCATTTGAAGGATTCGTTCCTGTGCCCAGCCAATAGAGCCACCATGTCCCAAGTATGTGATGCTCAAAGCTCCTTTAAATAGACTATTGTTGATTGCTGCCCGAGCATCTGGAACTCTTGTTCCAAAAGAGGTAGACTCTTGTTCAAAGGCATCAATATAGATTTTGTCTTGATTGATCCACGGGAATTTATCTGCTGTTTGTTTGGCAAGCTTGTCCGAATCTTTTGAATGTTTCGATGAATCCTCATCATCACCAACAAAAACTGCCCAGTTTTTCCAGTCTCCCTCCGTAACAAGCTTATCATCATATCGGATGATCTTATCCACCACAGCAGCAGCCTCGGCTGTACTTTTAACAGGGAGTCTACCTATGGCCATATTCATTAAACTGTTCTGTGTGATTATACCCTCATCGTCATCCGTTAATCCATAGTAATCGTCAGAGGGATAGGCATAAATTGGTGCAAGAGACTGCTCTGTTTCGTAGGTAATAACAAAGTTGTTGCCGAGTCCAAGTATATTTCTGTTGTCAAATGAACCGTCACCAAACAGAAGGACATATTTTAGTTTCGCAGGATTCTTTTCGTATATATGTTTCAGGAAATTTCTAATGGCAGCGGCATCCGGTTTTCCAGAAGAAAACTCATTGAAAATATGGGCAGGTTGGACAATGCTTATGCTAAGGTCATCATTGTTTGATCGGTGTTCAGCCAATCGGTTTGCTTGACTCATAAATACCTCAGGGCTTATGA
>JBELIG010000257.1:0-4386 GCA_042091035.1 Sphingobacteriales bacterium
TTTACGAGAGTAATAATGAGCAAAAAAAAGCTCGTAAAGCAAACATGGGTGCAGATCGTTAATTCCAAGCACCCATATTTGATTTATTCTTCAACAAAATTCAAGCTTACAGAATTTATACAATACCTCAGTCCTGTTGGTTCAGGTCCATCTTCAAATACATGTCCTAGATGCCCATCACATCGGGCACATAAGACCTCTACCCTATTCCATCCATAAGCATTATCTGCTTCCTCAGCTACACAAAGAGAATTTGCAGGTTCCCAAAAGCTTGGCCAACCTGTTCCAGATCTAAACTTTGTCTCCGAATCAAAAAGTGGCAGATCACAGCCAGCACATGTATAGGTTCCTTTCTTTTTATTGTCCCAAAGGTCACCCGTAAAAGCACGCTCTGTTCCAGCTTCTCGAAGCACTTGATATTCAAGCTCAGTTAATCTAAGCTTCCAATCTTCATTACTGCGGTCGATTTTTTCAATACTACCCGTTAGGCTATCTATTGATACCTCAACAATGACAGCTTCGTCAGTTGATTCAAAAGAACTCGTATTACTGGTTTTGTTCGAAGAACAAGCAAAAATAATAGCTAATAGAGGAATAGAAATTAAGAAATTTTTCATTTATCTACTTTTACTTCTTGGTTTAGTCCACTTCTCTTCTTCCGCATAACGGACAACCCATCTGGCCAAACCCATCATTACATGAAGAATACCAAATACAACTATGAACAAATTATACATCCGTTTGGTATATCCAGCCTCACCAACTGATTGCCCTGTAAATTGTCCAACCACGAAGATTCCTAAAACCGTCAAACCAGCAAATGCTAGAGCAGATTGTTTCCAATATTTCCCAAATTTCGAAATTTGAAAACCCATAAGAATGTTAAACAAAATAAAGATCATATGGAACAAAAGACCCATTTGCCAATACACTTTATATTCATAATCGCCGGAACTCACAACAAGCTGACTTATGAATAATAAAATAAATATTCCAGCCGCCTGATAAAAGGGGTTTCCTATTTTCAAGTCTGCTTTATCCTGTTTAACTTGGTTCATAAAATGTTTATTATATTAGTTTAGCATACAAATCATAGTCTGCTGCCTCGATAATTTCAACTTCTGCGAAGTCCCCCAAACGAACAAAATTTTCTTTAGCATTTAGAAGAACTTCATTGTCAACCTCTGGAGAATCAAATTCGGTCCTACCTATAAAGAATTCGCCTTCTTTGCGATCAAACAAAACTTTGAAGCGTTTCCCAACAAGAGTTTCATTTTTTTCTAGTGCTACCTGCTGTTGAATTTCCATCAAGTGGTTAGCACGTTCATTCTTTACTTCTGCAGGTATATCATCAGCTACATCAAAAGCTATTGTGTTTTCTTCGTGCGAATATTTAAAAACACCTACGCGTTCAAATTGCATATCCTCAACAAATTCACAAAGATCACCAAACTCTTCTTCTGTCTCCCCAGGAAACCCTACTAAAAAGGTGGTTCGAATGGCAATACCTGGAACCATTCTCCTTGCAGTAGCTATCAATTCTCTCGTCTCCTCTTGAGTGATCTGTCTTCGCATTCTATTTAGAACGTCATTATTGGCATGCTGAAGTGGTATATCCAAATAATTACAAATTTCTTTCCTTCTAGCCATCACTTCAAAAATCTCAGTCGGAAATTTGCTAGGATATGCATAATGCAATCGAATCCATTCAATTCCATCTACATCCGCCAACGCATCTAATAACTTCGAAAGAGCACGTTCCTTGTAGAGATCCAGACCATAGTATGTCAATTCTTGTGCTATCAACATCAATTCCTTGACTCCATTTTTTGCAAGATTCTTAGCTTCCACAACTAGATCATCAATTGACCTAGAAATATGTTTTCCGCGCATGAGAGGAATTGCACAAAATGAACAAGTCCTATTACATCCTTCTGATATTTTCAAATAGGCATAATGTGGTAGTGTCGTAATTTTACGCTGTCCAATTAACTCATGCTTATAATCTGCCTCAAACTTCTCCAAAAGTGCAGGTAATTCCATAGTACCGAAATAAGCATCGACCTCTGGAATCTCCTTTTCGAGATCGTCTTTATAGCGCTGAGAAAGACAGCCAGTAACGTATAACTTATCTATACCGCCTCCCTTTTTTACTTCTGCATACTCCAATATGGTGTTGATGCTTTCCTCTTTAGCTAGATCAATAAAACCGCATGTGTTTACAATAACTACATTCGCATCCGAATCAGAATCTTCGTGGCTTACTTCGATTTCATTACCCTCTAATTGAGTAACTATATTCTCTGAATCCACTAAGTTTTTTGAGCAGCCAAGTGTTATAACATTAACCTTGTCTTTTTTTGCAGACCTCGTCTTCATATCATCCTAAAAATTAGTTAATGCGCAAAGATAACCTTAATTTCAGCAATTAGACCAACTACTTTACAAAAGAACTCTTTCTAATAATATTATCTAAACAACACCGAACATGATAAGATTAATAAGTCTAGTGTTTTTTTTAAATATTGGAACATTCCTTTTCGGTCAAATCGGAATTGACTATGCATATTTGAACCAAAGTTACCCGGAATGGACTCAACTTTTAATTGATAATCAAGTATCTAATAACAGCGAAAAGCCAGTTTTTCAAAATGCGCATAGAATCGGAATAGAATATTGGCTTAGAATCCCCAATTATCGGGTAGAATTCTTTCCTCAAATAAATATAACAAGGCAACTTTCTAGTTACATAAACAATATTCAAACAACTACACTTGAAAGTCATGTATATGGAATAGATTTAAAAACTCAAATCTATTTTCTAGATTTTCATGGAGATTGTGACTGTCCAACGTTTTCGAACAATGAGCCAATAATAAAGAAAGGAACTTACTTTATATTTAGCCCTGGAGCTTATATTTTCTCAGGTCAAATTAATCAAACAACAACCGGCATACAGCTAGTAGCTAAAGAATTAAATTCTTCATTTAGATTAGGCCTAGGTTTAGGTATTGATATTGGAATAAATGATTTATTCTCAATTAGCCCATATTATAAATATGAAATACACCGTCCTTTTAGTTGGGATGAATTAGGCACAATACCTTTATCTCAAGGTGGCAACGATCAATCAAGCACATCTACAAAAATGACCGGACATGTTACAGGTGTCAAGCTAAATATTCGCTTTAATCGCTAATCATAGGTTTATCGTTTAACCAAATTATATTTAAATCGTATTTTCCTATTACAATCCAAGAAACATGCTCGATAAAAAAGCCATCAAACTCAGTGAAGACTTCAATTATTGTATAGACCGTATAGAACATACCAAAGCATCCATGTTTATAACAGGACGCGCTGGAACGGGAAAATCAACTTTATTAAATTTAATTCGCAGAACAAGTAAGAAAAAACTTGCCATACTTGCACCTACGGGGATTGCAGCACTTAATGTAAAGGGGCAAACTATACATTCCTTCTTTGGATTTCCACCAAGAATATTAACTGCAAAAGATATCAAGAAAAGACGAAACTTCAAGTTATTCAAAAAACTTGAGCTAATAATTATTGATGAAATTTCTATGGTTCGAGCAGATATGCTAGACAATATAGATTACTTCCTGAGATTAAATAGAGAAAGCGCCGAACCCTTCGGTGGAGTTCAAATGGTTTTTTTTGGAGATCTTTTCCAACTACCTCCAGTCTTGAAGCGGGAAGAAAAAGCTCATTTTGACTTCATTTACGACAGCCCATATTTTTTCTCTGCAAAAGTACTGGAGAAGGAGTACCCTTTGGAATATATTGAACTTTCTCGTGTATTTAGACAGGAGCAAAAACATTTCCTTAAATTATTGGAAGGTGTACGTCTGAATTCGATTATTGATTACGAGATAGAACAATTGAATGAACGATACAACCCCGTGTATGCAAATAGTGCTGGATATATAACCCTTTCCTCAAGGAATTTTGCAGTAGACAAAATGAACCGAGATGAATTAGCCGAACTTGAAGGAGTACCCAAAACCTACACTGCAAAGATGGAAGGTGAATTTAAAGCATCTCAGGCTCCTGTAGAGATCAATCTGAATTTAAAAATTGGCGCTCAAGTAATGTTTGTTAGAAATGATATGGAACGCCGCTATGTAAATGGAACAATTGGCGAAATCATAAAACTTGAGGACGATAAAGTGACTGTTAGTGTCGAAAAAGAAAATGGCCAACTAAAGAATATTGAAGTAGAAAAAGAAACTTGGGAAATCATAAAATACAAATTAAATGAAAAGGGTGAACCCTTAGCAGAAAACATGGGAAACTTCACTCAATTTCCGCTCCGATTAGCTTGGGCAATTACTATTCATAAATCACAAGGAAAAACCTTTGACA
>JBELIG010000258.1:0-4357 GCA_042091035.1 Sphingobacteriales bacterium
TGAATCACATGGACAAAATAAATACCAGCCTGCAATTCATTTAAATAAATGGGTTCATCACTTTGAATCGAATTGGAATAAATCAATTGGCCCAATCCATTGAATATTTTTATGTCAATAGGTTTAAGTAAGCCTTCAACGAATACAAAACCCTGCGCAGGATTAGGGTATAAAGTCCAAGGTACTTCATTCGAATTTATACCCTTAGTCGAAGTAATCAAATTACAATAATTACCTAAAAATTGATCCTCATAGTGTCGATCATAATATTCCAAACTTGTATAAGCCAAAGAGTCAATTAACTTTAGACGTTTATCCGTATCAAATCGGATATCCTGATTCATTTCAATCTGAATAGCATCGATCGTACCAGCATCATCTCTTGAACCATGCCTCTGCGTATTATACCCTCCTTGAAAAAAAGGTTCATCATCCAGAGGAAATGGATCTGAAAAACTAGGTACTGAAGGCAATCCCTTCTCGTCCAGTAGCGTACCGAGACTGTATGGTCCCCGCAATAAATCTGAATGATCAATCCCAAGAATATTATCATTGATCAAAGAAAGTACACTACTTTCTGATACGTAAGCATTGGTATTCAATACAGCATCAGACTCCTGCAAATCATCTCTATTCATTAAATATCCAAGTTCAATGCGCTGAATTGTATGTGCATGACCATGTAGATCCAAAAAGAAGCCACGGCCATAGTCTTCAGTTACCTGATTTTTTGCAGCATCAATAAAATCATGATATGCATGCCAGGCTTCTTCAACCACAGGATTCCCATCTGCAGCATCACCTATGTCCCGATTCGCATCAAACTTCTTACGATGTAAAAGATTTATAATCACATGCGGATAGCAGCCTGTTCGCTCATATAATTCTTCATACAATCCCGTTGTTATTGATTTTGTGTAAGCATCATTTATGGTAATACAGCCAACACAATCACGGTCAGGTATAGAAGTCGGTTCTAAGTTGCCCCCATGAGGTGCCGAGAGAATAATTGGAAGGTTTCCAGCCCTATATTCTACATATCCTGTTGAATCATGATATATAAGCCCAGGAGTATAATCCTGACATCTAACATTAAAAGAAAGTAAAATCAAGCCGCAGAAGATCAAATAAAACCTATACTTCTCCATTAGATACTTTTTCATTCAACAGCCCTCTTTGTCTATAAGCTATACTACCATGTAAAAGAGCTATAAATTATTGAATTATAATTTTTCCAGTTCCAACAACCGCACCTTTTGATCGAAGCCAAAAAACATAAGTCCCCACTTTCAATTCAGCTCTATCAAAATAAACCCTGTCAAGATCTACCTGCATCGGACAATCAACTTTAATACCATTTACATCAACCATAAACAACTTTAGGTCTTCATAATCAGTGCCCGGCAATAAAATAACACCTTCATTAAGGATTGGATTAGGTACAACTTTTAACCTAGGGTATTCTAATGGTCTATTACTAACAGAGACAGTTTGATCACAGTCATTCCCAGAACCCAAGCTTAAAAACAAATCATCGAAATAAGAATCATTATCCTCACCACCATATCGGGTTCCTTTAAGTTCGACTTGTATTGTTCTTGTAAAAGGAGGAATAAGCTCCCAAGTATTAAACATGGTCCATGAACTATTCAATGTGGAAATAGTTTCTCCAGATCCAATTTCCACACTATTCTGATCCAAAAATATCAATCGCATCTCTGGAAGATCAGTCCCACTATAATTAGAAAGGTAGGCCCCAAAATTTGCAAAGTAAGTACCTGTATCTATAGAATCTGAGAACATACTCACGTTGACACCTTGCACACATATACCAATTGGGCTTTCTTCACAAAGTCCACCCACTGCAAAATAACGATCCCCCGAATGCGGTGAAATCCCATCACAAATTCCAGCTGTCAGTGACTCAACTATGCCTTCTGTAGTTGTCCAATAATCCAAACTATCCTCAGAACCTGCATTCAAAATTAGATTAGGTTGTGCTATTGAGGCCCCAGTACTAAATGACGTAGCTTCTGTCCATGCACTCCAATTCAATTCCTTATCCCTATATCGAACACGCCACCAATAATCTGTATTTGCAGCCAAATTAAGGATCTGCTCATCCGTCAGATCATCCTCCGCCTGTGTGTCTTCATCGAAGTACCAATTCTCAAAATTCTTCCAACTTTCTGCAACAGGGCTGGAGAAATCATCTCCCTGCAAGGACACTTGCCAATGACTTTGTCCGTGTTCTGCTAGTCCAGATGGATCTGAGAAAGAACCTGCATCAAGCTCGACACACTCCGGTGCGAGCTCTACATCTATTGGAAAAACCGGAACTGGGGTATTTACTATCGAAGCATTGAGCCGAACTATTAAACTATCTGTGACTACATTATCCGCACCCCCATCCTGATCGCCCTGACTAATTCTTCTTACCTCCAACTTTGGCTCTACGCCAGCAGTAATCTCTACCGAGACAAAGCCATATTCATCTTGGGAAACAGAAAATTCGTCATAATCATAATTCGGAAACTCCCCCCAGTTATCAATAGCCCCACCTGCCGTGGCTGCATTAATCCATAAGTGTTTATGATCCCTAGACTGTCCTCTCGAATATCCATGGGTATGCCCAAAAAAATGAATACTCGGCTTTCCACAATCTGTAGTAAAAGTCTCTAAAAAATCTATCACCTGTCCAGTATAACCAGACTCTCCTGGTGTCCACAACTCTGACTTATGTGGATGATGCAATTGTGCAAAAACAAAGTCTATAGAGTCTGAACTACAAGTATTTTCTAGAACTTCATCTAACCAATCCAATTGATCTTGATTGGTATAAGGGCTATTGGAATTCAATCCAATCATCCGAACATTGCCATAATCCTTATACCACCAGTGTTCCTCGTATCCTTCCGTTCCGTTATCTGGCAGCTTAAAATACTGAAAATAATAGGTCGAGTTTTGTTCGTGATTTCCTAATACAGGATACACGGGTACTCGATTAAAAAGATCATGAGAAGGATCAAAGAAGTGATTCTCCCACTGACTATAATTAGAACCAGTAACCACCAGATCTCCAGGTATCATAACTAAGGCTAGATTGTCAATTAAATCTCCTCCAAATTCATCATCAAGATATTTGATGATTCCATCATGCACGATTTCATTAAACTTGTTTGGAAAAGAACCATCTCTTTGCATATCACTCATTGCAATGATTCGGAAAGACTCTTGATCGGATGCAAACGGAGGTGTTTTGAAGCTATATACTTCCGAACTCGCAGAGCCAATACCAACACTATAATAATACTTTGTAAACCTGGTCAATCCCTCTAAGGTAACAGTATGAATCATTGCATTACCAACTGAATTTTCTACAGTTCCAAATGATACATTTCCCAATTCTTCTGTTAGTCCCCATTCAACAACTGTTTCCCCAAGTCCTTCAGTCTCCCATAGAATACTTATAGAATTTGGATTTGCATCTTGTAGATAAGGCTCTACTTTTATTGATTGAGCATACAAGAAATGAGCAGTAAAAAACAAGCACAGAGTCAGTGGTAATGGTTTGTTCATAATTGGTTCGTTTATGACTTGTTATTAGCAACAAGCATCAAAAATACCAATACAAGATAATAAAATATACCTGCCAACTCAGATTGAACTAGCATAATCATGTGATTCACATTACAAACGAACATTAAGATCTAGCCGAAAACGCTGTCCATTTTCTCTAACTAAGCCAATTCGATCCAACTGTTCAATCCAATAATATTTCGCTACCAAATTCATTTTTTCAGAAATTGCATATGCCACTACCAATTCCATTCCTCTATAATTTGAAAGACGTCCATCAGGTGAATTATAGAAAGAATAACCCCACCGCCCCCAATCATTTTGAGCCATATAATCCAAAATTGCATAGCGCTCAATATTTGTATAAGTAAGTTTGAAAAACCAAGAATCCGCGCGCTCTAATGTCCCCCATTGCAGCCCAATAGTATAGGCAGATTTTGCATCTGCAAAACGAGCTTCAATAGCATCATTAGCTTCATATACTTCTACATTCTGATAAAAATCAAACTCAAGACTTATTGGCTTGTCTTCAAATGGTTTGATCTTAGTGCTAAGATTTATAATGGAATAATCCAATAAAAAGCTATGTGCCCCGTCTGGAATATTTGGAACATTTCGAAATAGAAATATTCCAGATGAAATGAAAATCCTTTGCTCACTTGTTTCTACTGTCGCCTGAAGACCTTGCAGGTAAGCGGCATCCCAAAATGAATTACCATTGGAGGACAGTATATAATGCCCCGCCGTTAATTTAAAAGACTTGAATGCATCAGACTCT
>JBELIG010000259.1:0-4355 GCA_042091035.1 Sphingobacteriales bacterium
TACAATATGCAGGAAAAATATATAGAAAATGAATGATTTCTTAAAAAAGACAAAATTAAGTATATTTGAGAAGCAACCTAAACAATTGGTTCTTTTCATCCAATTGTATTAGACACTTTTAGCTGCATCCCGCATGCAATTTTCAAAAGTGGGTATGAACAAATATTAATAATTGGTTTTTTAATTTCTTGGTTCAACCTTAAAGCTATACCGATGAAGGTTTGCTCAAAATTCTTGTGTTTAGTAATAACAGTAATTTTATCTACGGGAAGTTATTTTCTGAATGCTCAAGATATTCATTTTAGTCAGTTTTGGAATCAGGCAAGTACGTATAATGTTGCTGATATTCTTGAAGAAGATGACATTAGATTGTCAGCCTCTGTCAGAGATCAGTGGTTAAGTATACCTGTTCCTTATAAGAGTAGACAATTCAGTTATGCTCACAAGATTAATCCTAAACATAACTCTTCATGGCTAGCTTTTGGGTTGAATTTAGTTGACGATAAAGCAGGCGACATCCAATACTCGAATCAATCCATTGGGATTGGATTCAGTTGGAACCTTTATTTATATGAAAATTTAAGCCTCCGAGTAGGAGCCTCCCTGAATTTCGTGAACAGATTTTTGGATGAAAGCCTAGTTAAATTAGGCAATCAATTCGATGGAGAACAATTCCGACAAGGTATAGATCCTTTTGACGTTGCGCTACAGGGAATTGCAAATTATGCATCCTATCAAAGTGCTATTAGCGTATTAGGCTTTAAAAATGGAAAACAGGATTGGCGAATAAGTTTATCGGGTGCGAATCTTAATAAGCCTTACACCAATGATGTCATGGAATCCATGCGTCCTATACGATGGTCAGTATCTGGTGAAAAATATCTTTTTAGATCGAAACAAGTAGATTTAAGGTCAGTAGGCTTAGTGCAAAACCAGCAAAGTTATTTTGAATGTCAATTGGGTTTGATTTCTAGAATTAGGGGAAGCATTACAACTAGCTTTGATTTTGGAATTAGTTATAGAACAGGAGATTCAATCATTGCCTACAGCGGTGTGAATTGGAATACGTTCAATATTGGTTTTTCCTACGATTTTACAATCTCTGGCTTGCAAGCAGCCAACCAGAGAAGGGGAGGACCAGAACTTCATATAAGATATTCAATAACAAAAGTTAAACCATTGAAAAACAATAAAGCGTGCTGTCCAAATTATTAAAATCTATCGGTATATTATTTTTCCTATCTGGGGTCTTAAGACTTCATGGACAGACTGCTATTCAATTTGAAAAAGCAGCTGATCAGGCATTTCATGCAAAGGATTTTTACAGTTCTTTTCTTTATTACAAGGAATCATTGAAACGCAAGGTAAAGGAAGAAGTTAAGTTGAAATTAGCCATTGCCGCCTTTGAATACGGTGCGGTTGATCTTGCTAATGATGTTATTAGTGAACTATTAGCGGATAATGCTAGTCAAAGATTTGAGACAATTGAACTATATAGTGGATTCTGTCTATTTGCTAAGGGAGATTACTATGGTGCTAAGCAAGCTATGAACAAATATATTACCAAGGCTTGGCACAATAAAAAGAAAAGCAATATAGACCTAGCAAAACAATACATTGAAAAATGTGCATCCGCTATCTATTACAGTGGATTAGCAGGACCAGACCCCTTAACTGATTGGGCGTATTCTTTGGAATTGAATTCTAAAAAAGCAGATTTTGCTTATTCTGAATTTGAGGCAAATAGGTTCTTTTCTTCGACTCGAAAAAATGCTATCATTCACATTAACGAAGCAGCAGAGTTTAGTTATTTAAGACCTAGAGGACTAGCACGAAATCAGGAAGTTGTTTTTTTTGAAAATCTTAACGAAAGTGAGGCTATTACTTGTATCTGCACGTCAATCAACAAATTAGATAGAAGATGTAAGTTGATGCTCTGGGATCTTATAACCAATCAATTAGATGATTTGGGTCCTCTTTTTAATCAAGATAGTATTTCTGTGAGTCAGCCTTATGTTGATCATGTAAATCAATTACTATACTTTAGCTCTGATGGTTTTGAATCAAAAGGGGGGAAAGATATTTACTATATTTCCTTGGATAGTTTAAATAGTCCATCTATTCCAAAAGCTTTATCGATTAATTCGAGCTACAATGAGGAAAGTCCATTTGTAAGTGATGGGGTGCTTTATTTTTCTTCAGATAGAGACCAGGGGCTTGGAGGCTATGATATTTATAGACTAACTCTTGATGCGCAGAGTATAGCCGTAAATATGGGAGCAGCATATAATTCTAGCTACGATGAGAATTATTATAGAAGCTATGATTCAGTAGAATACTTATCATCAAACAGAGCTATCAATGGATCTAAGTCAATTGATGATGTGAATTGTTTGAATATTTACAAGCGATTACCTAGTGAACCTATTGAAGATTTAAAATTAATCTCTTTCCAAGAAGATCTTGCTAAGATAAATACAAGCTATGATATTGAAAGAACTAGAGAGATTGAGCAAGAGCCAGATTTAAATAATGAGCCAGATCATTCAGTTATTCTAGTGGATGAAGAAGTTTTAGAGGACTATAAAGCAACCGTTTACTTCCCGAATAATATTCCAGTACAAACGGATACAGCATATAATTATTCGAATTGTTTCGAAGTATATGAAGATCTGATCAATTATTATTTAAACAGTTGTCCAGAGATGGATGATTTTGAGTCCTTTTATGCGGCTGAAGTGATAGCGGGCCTAAAAGCATTGGATAAGCTTCGTTTGGCTGCAATAGAGTACTTAGATCTAGGGAAAAGTGTTATGATTGAAATTGATGCTTTCACAAGTCCCAGAGCTAGCAGTAACTATAATATGTTGCTCGGCAAAAGGAGGTGTGAGGCCGTTTATAATTACATCTTTGAAAGGGATAAAAACATTTCGAAATATATGGACTTGGGAGCTGTAATAATAAATTGTAATTCTTTTGGTGAAGAACGAACTCCAACTGGAGTATCAAGTGACTTTTTAGATACTATGGCATCTGTATATTCAATAGCAGCTTCCAAGGAAAGACGAGTAGAATGTCGACTCGTGGTCGACCTATAAAAATATATACACCTACAACATCTATTTTTTATCTTTTATCACTAAAGTATTAACTTTAGCTGAACAAGGGCCTTCTCTTTAAGAAGGCTTTTTTAATTGAAAAATAGAGCATGGCTAAGTTTAGAATGAATCATTCAAGAGAAGGAAAAGGGGCAGGGGCAAATGTAATCCGGATAGGCGGAACCTTCTTTATTGTTTTTATTCTATGTTTTATCTTTTTAGGCAAAAGGAAACTAGCACAATCCTTAGAAGAATCTCCATTGTTTGAAGAATCTGAGCAGCTGGATCTAAATACTCTTCAATTGCAACTTGATACTTTGCTTAATCCTTTTTGGGGCCTTAAAACTTATGATAGGGGAAATGAACTATTCGCTGTAATTCCATCTTGTGAGTTGTTTCGAAGAGATAGTCTTAAGTTCAATGCTATGTATTTTATAAATCCTGATTGGCTGCCTATCTCATTGAGTACGTATTACCAGGAGTATTTAGGACACTCAAATTTAACGGGATTTACTTTTTATGAAGTATCCAAGGACTTAAAGGCTAAATATCTTGATTGTAATGCAATCCTAATTCGAGTAATTCGAAGTAAAAATGGGCTAGAATATGCATTTAGTTATTTAGATATAAATAATACTGTATTAGGTGAGGAGGAGCATATAATTAATTTTCTAGGCTCTTGATGTAGTTTGTCCAAGATATTTTTTTGTAATAATTGCCCTGGAAATAATTGAGAACGTTAAACATTTCAGATTTGGGTCTAAACCCTTTGATTGTTTGAATAACTTTTAAATTTTCATCTAAAAAGACAATTGCTGGATAGGAAATATCTCCTTTGTTGAATTGCTCTGTAAATTGATGGAATACCTTCTCGTCTTCTTTTTTGAGCTTATAGGTTTGACCTTTAAATTCTATTGATTCGTCTTTTTCTCCATTGAACTTTATTGGGAAATAATTTGAATTGATAAAATCTGCAATGTCCGGATCGGAAAAACAAGTTTTATCTAACTCTCTGCACCATTTGCACCAATCAGTGTAAATAAAGATCATCACCTTTTTGTCTTCATTGCCGATGGTATTGAGTTCTTCAAAGGACCTCCAAGTTATTTCACCTTGCAAAGGGGCAATATTTGCTGGGATTGCAGAATATTGGCTAGCGCTAAAAAAAGAAGCGCAACATGTTATTAATAAGAAAAGTGTTTTCAAAATAAACCTAACTTTTACATTAATTTATTACAACTGAACGTTTTATTATAG
>JBELIG010000260.1:0-4303 GCA_042091035.1 Sphingobacteriales bacterium
AGGTTGATAAGGATGCACTCCTATTTTCTAAGGTTATGGATTTTGAGCTTTCTTCCGAATTACACTCTCCAGTAATACTTGGCAGAGGAGCTACAACAGCTTTCCTTGACAATCCAGATACCTTTCATTTTGCTGATCGCATTCGCTATGCAGCCTCTCACCTTCAAAAAGAGAATGAAATTGTGATTTATGAAGGTACCGGTCACCCAGGGGTAGGATCTGTTGTATCGCTTTCAAATGCCGACGTGGCAAAAATGCTAAATGCAAAAGTAATTATAATCGTAGAGGGTGGTATAGGAAATACAATAGACCGTTTGGAGTTGTCCTACAACCTATTCAAATCCAGAAATGTAGAAGTTATTGGTGTTATCGTAAACAAAGTACTACCAGAAAAAATTGAAAAAGTTACAAAGTATGTTGGTATGCACCTTGAGAAGATCAAGCTACCATTGCTAGGCGTACTTCCCTTTGATAGTTCACTAAGTTATCCAATTATGTTCACTATTGCACAGGCTATCAATGGACGTGTGCTTCTTAATAATACATGCCTAAATAATCATGTAGAAGGATACATATCTGGATCATTGATCGACCAAGAACAATTTGATACAGATGACCGAAAAAACCTCTTGCTTGTTGTAAGTTTCAAACGATTAAAAGAAGCGCTTGACAAGATCAATAAACTCAATGAAACAAGAGATCCAGAGAGAGAACCGCTTATATCGGGTGTGGTCATAACCGGAGATGGTAAACACGAACTACCCATCGAATTATCTGCTCTAGCTCATAATTATATCAAAGAAAATAAACTTCCCGTTGTTACAACAGCTCTAGATACCTTGGGATCTGTTGTAAAAATCACCAATATTGAAGTTAAAATTAATACACACACACCATGGAAGTCCAAAAGAGCGATTGAATTAATAACAAAGCATGTAGACCTTAATGCTATTACAAACTATAAAAAAGAAGATTAAATGCTCCAATGGATTGCCATAATAAGAAATTTACTTTTTATCTGTGCTGAGGCAAACAACTCAGAACACATAAACTATAGCTATAACAAGCTATATGGTTTGATTCGCTATTATGCCCCAGAAAAGCAAAAGGCCCTGTCTAAGGCTATTGAAGAATCAACAAGCACAGAATCCCTTGAAGAAGCCTTATTAGATGTCATACTTTCTATTCCAGAAAATGAAAGAATCCAAATCGTTAGGCATATTGGTGAAGACCTGAAAGAATTTTACCCTAATGACTGTGAGGAACTTTACATGATAGATAATTTCAACAGCGATATGCCAGTCATTAGATATCAGAAAAATCTAAAAAAGTTGAACAGGTATCTTAGCCTTACCGATAAAGCAATCGTAGGAGGAAGATATTACTTGGCATATAAATTAACCTACAGATGTTTGAGTGAATACTATAAGGAGTTTCTCAACAAACATCATATTCAAATAAACTCAAACCCTAAGGATATAAATCACACCAGTATTTCCGTGTACCACTATATTCTGAAATATTTGAATAAGTATGGCAATTCAGCTCCCAGCAGAAACCTCCTTTATTTTTCAATGGTAACCCACAATCTGAAAGAGGAAGAATCTGAATTGAATAAAAACAAAACAAAAGAAGATCGGAAAGCTTATGAACTAAAATTTGATCGTCTGTATGCAGAATATGCCAAAGACAATGTTCAAAAAATCATAAAGTATATCTCCAAGTATTTCTAAAAAAAATGCCCAGCTTTAAAAGCTGGGCATTTTTTTTTAGAAGGGTGATTCAAATCGCACATCATTTATAAATGACTCATCGGTCAATGTATTCAAAAATTGTAGCAAAGCATTTTTTTCCTGATCTGTAAAATCAAATCCTTTCTGGTTTCCAACATTGTTTATAAATAAATGAGAAAACTCATGTGATAAATTCGATGTTCTATTTATGCCACTCGAATAATGTTCAATAACATCCTCTAAGGTTTCAAATCTTCCGTCATGCATATATGGCGCGGATAGAGCAACATTCCGAAGAGCAGGAATCTTAAATCTATCATTTCCATCGCCAGAATCCGTATAAATCATATCCAAGCCATTATTAGCCGTTTGAGATGCTGGTTGACCAGTACCAAACCCATGACAACTTCCACAGGTACTCTCATAAATAAACAAGCCTTGCTCTTCTGAAACAGTTAACTGAACAGCAGAACTCTGACCTGTAAATCGAGCTTCATTAAATTGATCAAACTTAGAATTCGATGGATTCAAAGACTGCATAAACTTCAATAAAGCATCTAAAATATCATCTTCTTGAATCGCATAGTATGGGTCACCATCACTATATGCTTTTTTAAACAGCACCTGCAAGTAATCCAATTCATTTAATTTCCCAGGAAGTTCAGCAAGTGGCATTCCCATCTCTATATCATTCTCAATAGTCTCTTTCAATTGCTCCGTCACACTAGATGCTCTATGGTCCCAAAACATACTAGCACCAAAAGAATCATCTCCGCCGAAGTAAGGATTGTCTGATGAATTATCTGAACCCACTGCAGAAAAAGCAATTGAATTACGCTCAGTTACCTGACCATTAATTCCTTCACTAAAAGCCTTATCATCTGCAAAACCTAACTTTTGATCATGACAAGATGCACATGAAGTTGAGTTATCAATAGATAAATGCTCATCATAGAATAGAACTCTACCTAAAAGCGCCTTTGCATCAAAAAGCATATCTCTATTTTCCTCCTCACTACTGCTGTAGTTCGGCAGGGTGTTTTCCATACTTAGCGAATTACTTATTAGTTCAAATTCTTGAGATGAGAAGAAACTAGTTGTAGTCTCGTCATTATCTAAAGTACATGAACCGAAACTAATTATTCCGACAAGAGCAAAAATGATCTTAGTTATAGTCTGATTATTCATTTTAATATTCTTTGATACAAAGATAAGTCATAATATTGTTATAAAAGTTAACCCAAATTCATTAATGGTTGTATGTCATATTTATTTTTAACTCAAATTTTAACATAATATCGCATCAATTGACAATTTCTTATCAAGGCTTTTTATATTCAATCATAATTAAAAGAATAGATACGGATGAATATACAGGCTCTAGACTGGACCATTATTGCAGGAAGCCTTGTGCTCGTGCTGTCCATTGGTCTTTATTACACGAAAAGATCAGGAAAGAATCCAGAGGAATTTTTCCTTTCTGGAAGAGATATGCCTTGGTGGCTACTCGGATTCTCAATGGTAGCGACAACCTTCTCAGCTGATACCCCAAATCTAGTAACAGACATCGTTCGTAAAGATGGTGTTGCAGGTAATTGGGCTTGGTGGGCATTCCTGCTCACTGGGATGTTGACCGTTTACCTCTATTCTAAATTCTGGAGACGATCTGGAATTACAACTGACTTGGAGTTTTACGAGCTAAGATATTCCGGAAAACCAGCAGCATTCCTTAGGGGATTTAGAGCTATATACCTTGGATTATTCTTCAACGTCATAATTATGGCAACGGTAATGTTAGCGGGTGTTAAGATTGGTTCGATTATGCTGGGGGCAAGCCCAATACAAACCATTGTAGCTGTTTCCGTATTCACTGTTCTTTACAGTAGCCTCGGAGGATTCAAAGGGGTTGTCATGACAGACTTTGTGCAATTTATTATAGCAATGATAGGTTCTGTGGGAGCTGCAATTGCAATTGTAAGACTTCCAGAAATAGGCTCTGTGGATGCCCTTGTGAGCCATGAACTAGTCAAAGAAAAACTACAGTTTTTTCCAGATCCTGGAACAGATACTTTCGTGACAGTACTTATAATTCCTATAGCTGTTCAATGGTGGTCGGTTTGGTACCCAGGTGCAGAGCCTGGAGGTGGAGGTTATATTGCTCAACGAATGCTTTCAGCCAAAGATGAAGATAATGCCCAGAAAGCTACACTCTTCTTCAACTTCGCACATTATGCGCTTAGACCCTGGCCTTGGATCATAATTGCCCTTGCCTCCTTGATTATATTTCCTGAACTGAGTGATCTTGAAAGTCAATTTCCTAATGTAGATAAAAGTCTAATAAACGATGACCTTGCCTATCCTGCTATGCTAAGCTATTTGCCTAAAGGCTTACTTGGTGTAGTTATTGCATCATTAATCATGGCATTGATGTCTACCATTTCTACTCACTTGAACTGGGGAGCTTCCTATCTTACACAAGATTTTTACAAAAGGTTTGTAAATCCAACTGCTACAAACAAACAACTTATAAACTTCGGCAGACTAACAACACTTGCCTTAATGGTCTTTAC
>JBELIG010000261.1:0-4239 GCA_042091035.1 Sphingobacteriales bacterium
TCATACAAACTTTTGTAAGCATTTACTTATATTGGCAAAAGCTTAATTTAAGTTTTTATGTCGAAACTGAATCGTAAGAAATTCATTAAAGGTCTGGCCATTGGTACAATTGGCCTACCTTTTGCACTTAGGTCCTTAGGTGTAAGAAAAAATAGTGTAGCACAGAGTTCTGGAAAAAATACTTTCCAAAAATCATTTGAGTGGAAAATGGTTACAACCTGGCCACCTGACTTTCCTGTTCTTGGAGAAGGATGTAATCTTTTTGCAGAGTATGTAGATGAGATGTCTAATGGTCGCTTGAAGATTAAGGTATATGGAGGGGGTGAATTGGTACCCGCTCTTGGGGCTTTCGATGCCGTTCAAACAAATGCTGCAGAAATGGGAAGTGGTGTCTCCTATTATTGGGCTGGAAAGGTACCGGCAGCACAATTTTTTGCCTCAGTTCCATTTGGGATGAACGCACAACAAGTTAATGCATGGCTATACAGTGGCGGTGGACTTCAATTATGGGAAGAACTAT
Source organism: Sphingobacteriales bacterium (assembly GCA_042091035.1). Lineage (GTDB taxonomy): Bacteria > Bacteroidota > Bacteroidia > Chitinophagales > Saprospiraceae > AM-2324. The sequence goes on from JBELIG010000261.1 coordinate 521, forward strand.
ATGCTGAGCACGGGCTTGTGCCACTTGTTGGAGGAAATACAGGAGTTCAAATGGGCGGCTGGTTCAATAAAGAGATAAATACGCTGAAAGATCTGAAAGGTCTGAAAATGAGGATGCCTGGACTTGGTGGTAAAGTTTTGGAAAAAGCGGGTGGGTCTCCTATCCTACTCGCAGGAAATGAACTTTACACAGGCTTAGAACGAGGAGTAATAGATGCGACTGAATGGATAGGGCCTTATCATGATTATAAAATGGGCTTTTATCAAATTGCTAAATACTATTATACCCCTGGATGGCATGAAACTGGAGCAATTTTAGAGTTTTTCATCAATAAAGATAGGTTCGAAGAATTACCTTCTGATCTCCAAAGTATTGTAAGACATGCTGCCGCTCGCATCAATCATTGGATGTTATCAGAGTTTGAAGCTAAAAATGCCTATTACCTCAAGCTAATGGTTAATGAGCATGGAGTGAAACTTAGACAATTTCCTGAAGAGGTATTATCTACATTTAGAAAACATACCAAGGAAGTGATAGAAGAGCTTGTAGAATCGGACCCCTTTTCCAAACGGGTTTATGAGTCATACAGTAAATTTCAGAAGGAAATCAATTATTGGTCTGAGCACACAGAAAAACCATTCTACAATCAGCTGATGGATCAGAAACCTATCAATTGAGGAAAAAATATTAAGCTGAGAACAAATAGTACTTGAATAATTACAAATGGAATTACTCCCCTGTAAATAGAACTAGTCTCTACTTCCGGTGGAGCTACTCCTTTTAAATAGAAAAGAGCAAATCCGAAAGGTGGAGTCAAAAAAGAAGTCTGTAAATTTAAGGCAATTAGTATTCCTACCCAGATTAGATTTATATCGTATTGAATGAATACGGGTACTACAACTGGTACTAATATAAATATGATCTCAATGAAATCAATAAAGAAACCAGCGATAAACATAACAAGCATAACGATTAATAAGAATTGAGTTGCTTCTAAGTTTGAGTTGTTGATTGCTTGAATCAAAAATTCATCCCCTCCCAATGCTCTGAATACAAAAGAAAAGCAGGTTGCCCCAAGGAGTATAAAGAAGATCATACTTGTCAACTTCATTGTATCAAGAGAAACTGTCTTTATTGTGCTGTAGTTCAATTTCCCAAGTAATGCACTTAGGATAATTGCACCCAGTGCCCCTACCCCCGCAGCTTCTGTCGGAGTGGCTATCCCCATTATTATAGATCCTAGTACTAAGAATATGAGTAAAAAGGGAAAAAGGAAGGATTTGATTATAGTCCATAATACGTTCTCTTTAGCCCAAAATGCTTTGAGTTGATTTGTATCTACAGGAGGTGCACTTTTTTTATCCAACCAACTTCTCAGAATAATATATAGAATATAGATTCCAACTAAAGAAATTCCAGGAATTATAGCTGCTTGAAATAAATCTCCAACGGGTACATTCATAACTGATCCCAATAGTATCAGAACAATTGAAGGAGGTATGATTTGGCCTAAGGTTCCTGATGCAGAGATAGTACCTGTAGCTAATTCTGGGCTATACCCTTGCTTCAACATAGTCGGTAAACTGATCAATCCCATTGTGACAACTGTAGCACCAACGATACCAGTAGATGCTGCAAGTAAAGCACCCACTATAACAACAGATATTGCCAAGCCACCTCTTACTTTTCCAAATAAAATAGCCATCGTTTTGAGCATCTGTTCCGCTATGCCTGATTTTTCAAGCATGATTCCCATAAACACAAAGAGTGGAACAGCCAATAAAACATAATTACTCATTATACCCAAAAAACGCGGTGGCAATGCGGACAAGGAACTGATATCCAAAAAACAAACAGCATATAGGATTGAAAGACCACCAAGGGTAAAAGCTACAGGAAAGCCATACAATAGAAGCAAGAAAATGCTTAAAAATAAAATAATTGCAAGTATTTCCATGCTTAGTTTTTAGCTTTTAGTTGTTTCAAACTCTTCAATAGAAGGGAAAAGGATTGTAGAAAAACTAGGCAAATACTGAAAAATAAAATGAACTTGATCACAAATCTAAAAGGAAGCCCATTAGGATCTGGAGATCCTTCTAATATAAATAAAGAATCTATTGCAAATCTTAATGTATAAACCATCAAAATTAAACACCAGGGCATCAACAAACATAAAATTCCTATAATATTTACGAATGCTTTATCCTTAGCTTGGAATCTACTATAAAATAGATCTACTCGAACATGTGCATCTTTTTGCAAAGTATATGCCCCACCTAATAAAAAAAGTGCAGCAAAAATATGCCATTGAAGGTCATTCAACCAAGTTACAGAGCTATCCAATGATCTTAGAATAACGTCTATGCAAACCGAAAGGATCAACACTAGCGCTAGCCAACCGGAGACTGAGCCAACTCGATCTACGAGCCTATCAATATATTTGATTAAAGAATCGCGCATGTACAATAATAATACTTATATAATTAAAAAGGTGAAGTTGATCTATAAATCAACCTCACCTTTTATTTTGAAACAAAAATTAGTTTCTTAATTGAAGAAAGAAGATTCATTTGAACCACCGCCATCAATTACTTTAATTCTGTTCTTAAATTCTACAGATTTTTCAAGATCTCCTTTTTTAGCATAGATCTCTTTGAGTGCTATTAGCGCATTTCTATCGTTAGAGTTAATTTTCTCAACTTCTTGGAAATACGGAAGAGACTTTTCAAAAAGACCGTCCATCTCAGCTTTAAGGGTATCATAAAGCTTATTTTCCTCAGCAGAAGTACCTAGATTTCTCATAACCTCACTGTTCTCAGCTGCTTTATTGTAGTACAATGCACCCAAGCCATATAGAGCATCCGTGTATGTAGCATCTTTTGTGATTGCTAGTTCGAAATATTTCGCTGCTGATCCGAATAACATTTCTGTTTCTTCGTTCTCAGAACCTAAAGACTCTAGACGTGCTTTGTATATTTGCTCATAAGTAACTCCAAGAGTAGAATATAGCGTCTTGTTTTCAGGATCCTTGTCTATTGCTAATTTTAGCTTATCAACTAATTGCTCGTACTTATTATTTTGAAGGAAATAGTTGATCTCTGCGTAAAGAATATTTTGATCATCTGGGAATTCGATTTTCCCTTTATCCAGAACAGCTAGACCACCTGCTTCATCACCAGCGTCTATAAGGATTTTGAATAAGTCAGAATAAACATCTGGGTTTTCAGTACCCATATCAATTAATCGCTGATAAAGATCCTTTGCTTCAGCTGCACCTGCAGCTTTGCCACAAAAAGCAGCTGCATATAGTTGGTTGTTGTAATCTTCCTCTACAGAGAAATATACTTCACCCATTTCTACTAGTTCTTCATGGACTGTAGTCAAGTTTAGAGCATATGTAAACGCATCTCCATAAGTCTTTTGATCTAGGAAGTAAGAGTATACATTAAAGTTTGCATTTCCGACCTCTCTCCATAGATCCTCCATAGATGACTTCTGAATCTTCTTTTCTGCACGACTTTTTGCTTCCATTGCACAATCATATGCAATATTAGCAAGCGTCATAATACTTTGGTCCAATTCCTTTTCATTCCCAGTAATTGAACTTGTCTCGTATGCAAGAAAAGCAGAATTAACTACTGTACTATTGATCTGAGTTTTTAACTCCCATGCTTCGAATGAATTAGATACTTCAGCATCCTCCATTGCAATATTAATCA
>JBELIG010000027.1:0-22631 GCA_042091035.1 Sphingobacteriales bacterium
TTCGGAGTTCTGTTGCGTCATGGCTATGTCCTTCTGCTTCATGATCGTGGTCGTGGTCGTGATCATGCTCATGCTCATGCTCATGTCCTTCGGAACCCATATAAACGAGTTGATCAACAAGAGGCGCACCATCTCGGAGTAGTTTGACTTGTAGTTTGTCGCCTGCATGTAATGCATATGGATTTGCTAATGGCACGAATTCAATTGGATACCCTAATACGGTTTGCCAATCGTCTGTTGTTTTTTCACCGACTTGGAAGATCGTTTTTACATGTTTTGAATATTTTTCAACTGCACTCTGATCGAGCGCATTATTTTCTTCTCTCCAACTAAGCATATCTAACACGCCATCATGCACTAGGTAGGCATTAAAATCTTCAGCGCTTAACTCGATATTACTTGGATTGGTCGAAACTCCTGCTACCCAGGTACCAGATTCACCTGTCGTAAAGTTTAGGATGGTTATATCATTCATTTCAGACCACTGACTGCTGTCCGGATTGGACTCAATACCATTTCCTATAAGACGAACATCGTTCATTCGAGAACGGTCAATAACATTTTCACTTTTATCAAAGGTGCCATTGAATAATTTGATCGTTGAAGGTGTGTTGGGTTGCAGGAAATAGGTGCCCATTTTTAGGAACATATCATGGCTGCTGAAAATCAGAAAAGCTGCTGCTAAGACGATGAATTTTTTCATAATGACTAGTTTTACATTAAAGTGAAGAGTTTTGATTATTAATAGGATGATTTACTCATCCAATAGCTAAGTTCTAAGGAATTAATATTGTAGCTATAAAGCGCGTCAATATATAGACGTTTAATTTCGATGACCTGCTCCAAGCTGTCTAGATACTCCAGATATCCAATGATTCCTTCTCTATATGCCTGTTGGTTTAAGGTACTTTGTTTATCTATCAAAGGGATGAGGTATTCTTGAAGATGGTCCATCGTTTTCATTTCTTGTTCCATCCTGTAGTGTAAGTCCATTTTTCTGCGTTCTAGGTTTTGCTGCTCACCGGCTATATTTGCCTCTTGAACTTTTACCTGGATATTTGCGGCATCAATACGGCCTTTGTACGATTTCTTAAAGAGCGGTACATTTACACCTGCCTGAAAGGCGAATAAGGGAAATACACCGAATGAATTTTGAAGCTTCACTCCCGAATTTATCTGAGGTAATAGCTGTGCTTCTTGAACTTCTACAGCATTGATAGCTAAATCTCTTTTTGCTTTTAATAAGTCTAAATGTACATTTTCATTTAGTGGGCTGTCCGAAGCTGATTTTTTTGATATACTTAGTTCCTGAGCAGGTTCGTACAGTGTATCAGAGGATATCCATTGATTGAATAAGCTGCGGTTGATTGTATATGCATCTTCATTTTGCTGCTGTTTTAGTAGTGCCTGGCTAAGCCTTGTTTCGGCAGCAAGTTGAGCTGAAATTCCAATCTCACCTAATTCAAATCGAGTCTTACTAGCTACTAAAAAATCCGTATAAAGTTCGACGTTTTCGCTTTGTAGTGTTTTAAGTGCTTTTAAATAAAGCAGTTTATAGTGAATTTGTCCAACTTGAAAAGAGAGGTCTTGCAAGCTTAAGTTTGCTTGTTTTTCGGCAACTTCGGCACCCTGTTTGTAATACCTTTGTTGAATTTTTGAGGCCTTAGGTAAATAAAAGTTTTGTTGAATATTTAGTGAGTGGACTCCCGTCTGTAGGGATGGGTTATATTCTTCACTTGAGATATAAATTTGCATAGATTGAGCGGGGAGTCCTACTGCAGCAAGTTTATTAAATTGCTCAATAGATAGATTATCACGTTTAAGTTGCGGATAGTTTTTACTTGCCAGCTGTATAGCCTCTTCCAAGTTTATGGGCTGGAATTGTCCAGACACTGAAAAGAAGAAGGTGCTACAAAGCACAACTAAGATCCATTCCTTTATATATTCTTGTCGCATCTTTATGAGTTTAGTACTTGATTAATGGGTGTGACCATGAGAAGGAATAGCAGATGACATGGAAGCCATTTTTACCTGATAAGCCCCCTTTGTTACAATCCAGTCCTCTTCAGATATCCCAGAGAGCACTTGAATATTTATGCCATCATCTACACCTAGGCGAACTATTCTTTTTTCGTAGCTTTCCCCACTAACTTGCACATATACATAATTGGAGTTATAATCTTGGAGTAAGGCAGATTTGGGAATGACCAAGGCATCAGGAATCGGTTCTGTCAATAAGAAAATATCTACAAAAGATCCCGATACTAGATCGCCCACATTGTCTAGTTCAAATAGTATGGGCAAGAAATATTGATCTTCTTCGATGAGTTTTCCTATTGAAACTACCTTTCCATTATAATCCGAAATAGACTGCGTTTCGTTTTGGTAGGGTGTTTTGAAGTTTGCAGATTTTATGTTCGAAAGTTGAGGATAGTATTTTTGTGAGACTTCTGTTTTTAGGATTAATCGACGGTTATTCGTTATGGTAATAAGAGGATCTCCTTCTTTTACAAATTGACCATTTGATACCATCAATTTTTTTACAATACCATTCATAGAAGAGCGAATTATAGATCCGCCACTATTATATAGCTTGATCAGCTTTTCGTATTCAGCCTTTGCAATTAAATAAGTTGCTTTGCGTTCCTCAAATTCTTTCTGTGCAAGTATTTCTTGCTGTATTAGTTGTTCAGCACGTTCATAGTCTAAAAGAGATTGATCCAATAGAGCCTTGGCAGATTTAAACTGCTGTTCTAGGTTGTCCGTAGAAAGATTATCACTGCTTTGAACAAAAAGTTTTTGGTCTTTTTTAACGGTCATACTTTCTTCAATAGCCTCATTTTGGAAAAAGATGATACCACTGCTTTTGGCGACGATGATCCTATCTGTTCCTTTATGTGAAAGAAGCTCTCCAGAGGCACGTATTACATCATTTATACTTCCCTTGGATACTTTGTTTACAGCAAAGTCGACCTTCCATGCTTGTTCCTTTGTGTATGAAATCTCCTCTTCATTTTCTGCTTTCGCTGGATTCGAAGCCTCTGCCTCTCTTTTATCTGGATAAACTGAAATGTTTTCAAGGCTTAATGTATCCGCTCTTTGACTTGTTTCAATGGTGAAGATGAGATTGAAATTGCCAGCAATAGTAGGTGTGAAAGTCAAGTTGTAAATACCTGCTGTTGTACTTACGGATTGCTTGTCTGATAGTGAATTTCTGTTGGTGGAACTCAATCGCACACTAGCTTGACTATTTTCAATAGGTCTTAGTGTATTTCTATCTGTGAAATGTGCTGTGAAATTGCACCTACCTCCAACAAATAATGGCTCGAATTCAACAAAAAGCTCCGTGTTTTCACTACGAAGGACATAGGAGAGGGGCTGGGCTTCATGGTGGCCGTGGTCATCATGTCCATGCGCACCATGATCATGATTTCCATGACCATGATCTCCATGCTCATGACCATGATTGCTTGGTCCCTCACAGCTATAAGTTAATATTAGAAGGCTTGATATTATTAAAAAGCAGCACAATAAATATCGCATATTGTAAAAGTCTTTTGTTGAAATTTAGTTGGTATTGTGAAATGATGAGAAGCCTGATCTTTTGGATCAGGTCAAGGCTGGCGGACCTCTGTATGTTGAATCTTGTTTAAAGAAAGCACGCTTGAATTGTTGTTTATGCCAGGGTGGGTCAGGCAGAGAAGCTGCATCAACTGATAGACATACAAACTTAGTACTGAAGATGTAAAAATCGCTAGTGATAGATTTTTTTTCTGTCTTTGGGAATAAACTATTGCAGGCTTGGATTATGTGATCTTCTGTTTCTTGATCCAAATTCTGCATGCTCTCCATCAGATGATCTAAAAAGTGAAATAAACCTGAATGGAAGTGATTTTCATGGTGAACATGAACAAAATTTGTATGATGATGGTGCTTGTGCGAGTGGCTCTTCGTATTAATGAGCTTAAAAACATCTGTATAAGACACACTTTGATAGACAACTACCAGTAGATAGATGAACAACAGAATTTTGCTTTGTGTTTTCCTGCTTTTATTCACTATTATAATATAGCTATTTTGACTGTATCTTTATCGTTTTCAAGTTTATTTGTATTGAAATAATTCAAATTGATATAGCGGATCATAGATGGGATCGAATTTTCAGCCTAAGTTTTACTGAAGGGTATGCTAGGAAAATAACTTTATGGAATTAACCGAATGTACTAAAAACGAAGCATTAAATATGAAGGGAATAAACCAAAAAAAACCAAGTTAAATAACTTGGTTTTTTTACGTGGTTGACTTTTGTACCGAAGGAGGGAATCGAACCCTCACTCTGTTGCCAGAACTGGATTTTGAATCCAGCGCGTCTACCAATTCCGCCACTTCGGCTGCTTTGGTTAAGCGTCTGCGAATTTAAGTAAAGATTCTTGAATACGCAACAAATACCTATTTTTTAGGTAAAATAATTTGATGTTTTCGAGTGATTCTGGGCTCGTTTTTTTGTACCGGTAAGCATCGATATCTGCTTGAGCTTCTTCTAAGAAGTTCACTTTCAAATCTTTCAACTCTTTGTGGCATTCTTCGTAGCTATTTCGATCAAAATCGAATTGAAGTTCCATGATTTTTTCATTGAAGTCCATCATCTCCATCAGAAAACTTTGGGGAAGCTTGTTTGAACCTTCTTCCCCAAGGCTATCCTCTATTTCAAGTATATACTTTAATCTTGACTCAAAATTATTAAGAATTTTATAAGCCTTATTATTGGTTACTGCTAATTGCATCACCTCATTCTGTTTTTCTGCAGACTCCATGGTATAGAAATCAGGATGGTACTTCTTGCTGTTGGCATAGAATTTTGATTTCAGTGCAGTTTCGTCTATAAAAAAAGCAGGTTCTAGGTCAAAAAACTCAAAGTAATTCATAGACAGTATCTTTTTACATACAACCTCTCATGAAGTCTAATCCATTTACTAGGATCATGAGTGCAAGTACAACGATTAGACCAAATACGTTTGCAACCTCCATAAACTTATCACTAGGCGGCCTTCCTGTTATGATTTCATAGATTAGGAACATAACGTGTCCTCCGTCAAGGGCTGGAATAGGCAGCAAATTCATGATTGCTAGAATCAATGATAGCGATGCTGTCAAAGTCCAGAATTTAAGCCATATCCATTTAGAGCCAAACATTTTAGTGATCGAGTAAAAGCCTCCGACACTATCTTTTAGTTTGATATCATTATTGGCAATTCTTTTGTAGGCTTTTAATTGGCTACCTAAGAAGTTGACCCCTGCATTTATCCCTGCAGGAATGGCCTCGCCAAGGCTATATTTTTTAGTCGATAGATTAAAGTATCGATCGTAGCCGTAGCTTTGGACTCCAATGTTTCCTGCACTTGTTGTGGTTAGTGTAGTTGAGCCAGGCACACCATCTCTGATATATGACACTAAAACTTCTGTACTATCTTTTCCAGCAATAAGCGCTTTGAATTCATCGTAGTAGGAAAGTGAGATACTATCTAAGCCTGTTATACTGTCATTGGCCATAAGTCCAGCTTTTTCAGCAGGGAACCCTTCTACAACTCTTCCAATTACAAATGGCATTCTTGGACCAAATAGACTTTCATCTTTATTCTCATAAGCAGAAAGAATCTTGGAAAATTTTGGATCTATATCTATAGACTTTTCTTGGCCTTCACGTTCAACGACCATTTCAGTTGCACCATCAATAACAATTGCTTGCATCAAGAACGCATCATTGAAATTGTCAAAAGGCTCACCGTCTATACTTTTAATTTTGTCACCATGCTCAAGACCGATCTCAAGACCTAGTGAATCGGCATGAATTCCATAAATGGCATCTTGATTCGCGAGGTAACTATCGCCCCAAACGAATTTAACCATTCCGAAGATGATGAATCCAAGTATTACATTTACTGTGATACCTCCAAGCATGATAATAAGTCTTTGCCAAGCTGGCTTAGACCTAAACTCCCATTCTTTGGGTTCTTGATTCATCTGTTCTTTATCAAAACTTTCATCGATCATACCAGCAATTTTAACATAACCACCTAATGGTAGCCAGCCGATGCCGTATTCCGTGTCTCCTTTTTTAAATTTAAAAAGGGAAAACCAAGGATCGAAAAACAAGTAAAATTTTTCAACTTTTGTATTGAATAGTCTTGCTGGCAAAAAATGCCCAAATTCGTGCAAAACTACGAGGATAGATAAACTTAGTATTAATTGTCCTATTGCAATAACTACTTCCATTCTTCTCTAATGCTTTTCAGATTATTTTCTAATTAATTACCCCTAAATGCGTTAAATCAGAGATAAAAATTCGAAACAAATGTACTTTTAATTTTATGATTTATGAAATGTAAACATTCATTAATAGTTTAGAGTTTGTAATAACATAACTTTGATTCAATATGCAAGTGTTTTTCTCAAATGAACGGCAGGATAATTTCCTTATTTTAGATGAAATTGAATCTAAACACTGCATCCGTGTTCTTCGTAAAAAGGAAGGAGATGAGATCCATGTCCTTGATGGGATTGGAGGATTTTTTAAGGCTATTGTATTTGATGCAAATAAAAATAGGACTGTAGTAGAGATCGTCGAAGAAATACAGCAAAAGACTTTTCCTGGTATGCAAACTACAATTGCTATTGCTCCAACAAAAAATATGTCAAGAGTGGAGTGGTTTTTGGAAAAAGCAACTGAAATAGGAATCGGCGGATTTGTATTTTTTTATTCCAAGAACTCTGAACGAATGAAATTGCGTTATGATCGTTTGGATAAGGTTGTACAATCTGCTTGTAAACAATCGTTAAAAGCATTTTTTCCAAAGATCTATGAGGCAAAACCTTTTAAAGAACTTTTAGAAGAGTATCAGGATTTTAAGGGCCAAAAGTTTATAGCGCATTGTAATGACGGAGCTAAAAAACAATTGAAGTCTGCTTATAAAAAAGGGGGAGAAGTACTTGTTCTTATTGGTCCGGAGGGTGATTTTACAACAGAAGAGGTTGCAGCAGCAGAGTCTAAAGGATTTGTATCTTTAAGTCTTGGTGAGGCACGGTTAAGGACAGAAACTGCAGCACTTGTTGCCTGCCATAGTATACAGTTTTTAGAAATGTAGAATAATTTATATATGAAATTTAGTAGTATTTGTATTTTTTTAGTGTTTTCTGTTTGCCTTTTTGGCCAATATGATAACAAATTAGCTTTAATTAAATATAATGGGGGAGGGGATTGGTATGCTAATCCTACTGCACTTCCTAACTTAAGTCTTTATTGTAATGAAACATTGGGGACTAAATTAAACCCCGATTATGCTACAGTCGAGGTTGGTTCAGCTGAATTGTTCAATTATCCATTTTTGCACCTAACTGGCCATGGAAATGTTGTTTTTTCTGAGCCAGAGGCTTATAACCTTCGCATGTATTTGTTGTCTGGTGGCTTTTTGCACATTGATGATAATTATGGTTTAGATCCTTTTATACGGATTGCTATGAAAACTGTATTTCCTGAATTGGATTTTATTGAAATCCCCTATGATCATCCAATATTTCATCAGCAGTATGATTTTGATAGTGGTTTACCAAAGGTGCATGAGCATGATAAGAAGCCAGCTCAGGGTTTCGGCTTAATTTGGGAAGGTCGCTTAATTTGTTTTTACAGCTATGAATCTGATCTTGGTGATGGCTGGGAGGATGAGGATGTGCATAAGGATAGCTATGAATTGAGACTTGCTGCACTTCGCATGGGAGCCAATATTGTGAAATTTGCTTTTGCAGGAGAAATGAAATAAAAAATGGGACACTTAGTCCCAGATTAAATTCTTTTTGCGGTAAATATATCTCTTTACGTTCAGCCAAAATGCAGCAAATAAATATGCAATGACTGAGGATCCTAAGGTTGCAAAGGAAATATAGATAAAGTATAACCTTATTCTAGTTGGTGCGATCTGCATTCTCTTACCCAAGTAAGAACACACACCATAAGCAGACTGATCTACGAAATTTCTAAATAGCATGTTTAACTTGTTTTTCTTAAAAATAGTGAAAAAAGAACAAGTTCGCAATTACCCCAGTTTGTGTAATTTATTTTTCTATTGGAATGATTATGATCTCGGTTCTTCTGTTCTTAGATTTATTTGCTTCACTAGTATTAGGAACTAATGGAACATAAAAGGAACGTCCTGAAGCAGTTATTGTTTTAGGGTCCATGCCAAGTTTTATCAATTGGTTGACAACAGCTACCGCTCGTTTAGTGCTGATTTCCCAATTTTTACTTGGTGATCCGTCAGAATCTGAGTGCCCTTCAATAATAAATTCAAGATCAGGTTTTTGCTCAAAATTGGCCACAAATTTTTGGAGTGCATCTATGCCAGAGCGGTCTAATCGGGATGATCCTTTTTTGAATAGTAGCTCATGACTGAGGCTTAGGTAGAGTTTGTTGTTTTTTTGCTCAATTGAATACTGACCTTTTTCATAAGTCGAAAAGGAGGTATTTAAGTTGCCTTCTATTTCAGTGAGTTGATTTTGATAATAGCTCACCTGGTCATATAACATGTTTATTTCATATTGTTGCTTGGTGACCATATGTTCTAGAGAATCTAGATAGGCATCATTTTCAAATTCGTAATTTTCAATCCCTTTACTCGAATAAGCAAAAATCTTCTGCTCAGTTTCCATTTCATTCATCTTGCGTTCCATTTCCATTTGAGTAAATGAATTTGCATTTATTAATGAATTATTGTCTGCTATAGCTTCTTCATATCGAGTATAGATATCTTCAAAATCATTAGCTAATCTCTTATTTCCGATAGTAAGAATTTCGTTTTCACTATAAGCGTCTCTAAGATTTCGTTCTGCAATAAGGAGATCCTGTTTTAGAATTTCATTTTCTTCCATTACGGTATGAAAGGATTTATTCTCATCCTTTGTTTTATTGGTAACTTCTTCGAGTTGCTTATATTTTTTGGCAGGTACACAGGAGATAAAACTCAGTAGCAATATAAAACTTAATGTTTTAGTGGTGGGATTCTTCATATTAAAGCGTGTTCAATATTTTCTATTATAGATAGATAATAAATATAAATTACAATATAATATTAATAAACCACAATTTTAATTGTGGTTTATTAATATTGGAAAAACCCGTTGATCTGATTAGTTTTTAGGTGAGTTCACCTCCACAACTCGAACCTGCACCAGCTGTACAGCCAAAGCAATGTTGGTTGATTATTATCGGTCTATGTTCCATTAATTGCTCCTGGTATTTAGAAATGTGGGTTGATTCTTTTACGCTAATTCTTAAATCTAGCATCTGGTTGAAGTCACAATCGTGAATATATCCATCCCAAGATATGGAAACAGTATTTAGGCACATGAGGCCATCAAGAGTTGCTGGATTGAACGCCTCTATTAATTTTTCCATGTAGGCCTCGTAGTTATCTGATTCTAAAAGGTAATCCAGGAATCTTGAGATAGGAAGATTGGTGATTGCAAAAAGCTGGTTGAAGCTAATGTCGAACTTTCGTTTCAACTGACGTTTAAATTCATCTTCCAATACTTTTTGTGCACTGGGTAAAAATGCACCCGATGGATTATAGACAAGGTCAAGATTAAGCTTTGAGCCTTCCTGCCCATAACCTACTCGATTTAACATTTGCAGTGCCTTGATACTATCTTCAAACACACCATCTCCACGTTGACTATCCGTTCTGCCTTTACTGAAGTAAGGCAAACTAGAGACAACCTGTACCTTATTTTTTGCATAAAATTCTGGAAGATCATGGTATTTGGGGTGTGCAACGATTATTGTAAGGTTGCAACGAACCATTACTTTCTTACCCGCTCCAAAAACTTCTTCTACAAACCATCTGAAATAGGGATGCATTTCAGGAGCACCACCTGTAATGTCAACAGTATGGATACTAGAGGAATTCTTGATGATACTTAAGCAAATATCTAAGTCTTCCTTTGACATGTTCTCCCTTTTTTTATCCGGACCTGCATCAACATGGCAATGTGCGCAAGTTTGATTACATAATTTCCCGATGTTTAATTGGAAAATTTCAGGCTTTAAAGCTTTAAGACCTTCTACTTGAGTCTCGTATACTTTATTGGAAAATTTCGGAAAACGTTTGTCTATATTTAGTTTCTGTCCATTAAGGACTTCCAATTGGTAGAATGATGAACTCAGTTCACTTTTTCTAGCAGATAATGATTTTGTTTTTTGTTTTACTCCCATTTTAGCTTAAACATTCAATTACATGGATAGTTTCTTAACGTGCTTCATCATTTGAGTCCCATATACAAGACTAGAACCTGCTCGAATTGCTGCTGATACATGTACTGCTTCCATCATCTGTTCTTCATCTGATCCTTTTTCCAAACATGTTGTCGAATATGCATCTATACAATAAGGACATTGTATTGTATGTGCAACGGCTAAAGCGATCAGCGCTTTTTCTCGTTCCGTTAGTGCGCCTTCCTTGAATACTTCACCATAGTAATCAAAGAATTTACCTCCCATTTCTTCCTGAAATTCCGTTATCTTACCAAAGTTCTTAAGGTCTTCGCTTCCAAAGTATGCATCTTTTGACATAGGTCACTTTTTAAATATAGTTATTTGATTAAAATGTGTAAATATAAACTACCCGCAAATATTATATATTTTGTTCTTCCCTTATTTTCTTTAATGTTCCTTTTTGCTTGTTCAAAAGAATCAAGAAGAAAACTTACTGATGATCCTGCGAATAATTTATATGTTCTTGAAAGTAAGTACGCAGCAGGATTTTTTGTTTCCGAAGACAGGCCATTACTTCCTCCTCCTTTTAATGTAGTTGTCGTGCAGTCCTGTTTCCTTACAGATTCAACAGACAATTTTTCAGAAGCTGTGCTATTAGCTGCATCAGCAGATTCAAAAATACAAATTGAGGGTCGTCTGGTTTGTGGGATGCGATTTAAGCATCATGATACACAAGCTTATAAGACTATATCCGTCTTTATACCCGCTCAAGGTAGCCCTTTTAAATATTTACATCAGGATCAGTTCAGGTTAAAGTATGATGAAATGCTAAGGATTGTGCAAAGTTGGACCTATAATTATTTGGGATATTCAGATTGGAGTTTTGATGGCTGGGTTAGTATTAACTTTATTCAAGATGGGCTGGAGACCTGCCTTGATGTTAAGGATAATTAACACTTTTTCCATTTATATAAATTATCTTTGTTCAACATTTTATTCTTTGCTTTGTTTCTTCTCAGTACTTAACAAACTCATTTAATATGATATATAATAGGTTGGCTGGTTCATTAAACGGGGTAAAAGACGCTAATCTTCTTTTGAATAAAGATGAGTGGTCAGCTTTTCTTTTTCAAGATATATCTTATTTAAAAGCAGCTTGGGAAAAAGTACAGCCTAAAGAGAGGCAATTACTTAGCTTTGAGGTTCTCAAAGCGATACAGGAAAAGCCTCCTGTGGGAATGGAAATGTACTACATTTTATTAGAAAAAGCTGGAGAACTTGTAGGATTGGCATATTTCCAGCTTATGGATCTGGATTTAAGCAACAGTGTACGTAAAGGCGCAGAGCCTAGTTCTCAAAGGGGTAAAGTGTATTTCAAGCTTAAATCTTTCATACGCTCCAGGATTAATATAAAGTTATTGGTTTGTGGAAATTTTCTCACTTCAGGTGATCAATCACATCATTTTATTCGTGAAGATTTGGTACAAGAGGGAAGTCAATTTTTAATTGATACTTCAGAGGCTCTTCTAAAGCTTGTTTCAAAGACTTGCAAGCCATTGAGGGGCGTAGTGTTTAAGGATCTTTATGATTACAATGAAGAACAAACTTCACTATTCAAAAGAAATAATTTTTTAAAGTCTAAGTTCCAACCTAGAATGGTGTTTAATCTCGACCCTTCTTGGAAATCCTTCGATGACTATTTACAGTCTATTACTTCTAAGTATCGTGTACGTATTAAAAAGGCGCAGAGTAAAATTGAGAGTTTTGAGATTAGATCTTTAAATGCAGACGAAATTCTTGCTTATGATACTGAGATAAACACTCTTTTTGAAGAGATTATATCCAATGTAAGTTTCAATGCCTTGAAGTTTCCAGAAGGCTATTTCGCAAATCTAAAAAGGAATCTTGGTGATGAATTTGAATTCTTCGGATTTTTTAAAGATGGAGAATTCAAAGGATTTTATTCAATGTTTCATGGTAAAGAAGAACTTGAAGCGCACTACATCGGAGTTCGAAATAAAGACAACAAAAAATACAAAATCTATTTCAACTTGCTTTTAGAGTTGACTCGTATTGGTATTGAGAGAGGTTATAAGCGGATTAATTTCTCAAGAACAGCAATGGAGATCAAATCATCTGTTGGAGCTATTGGCGAAGATTTAAACTGTTACTATAAACATCCAAACCCTGTTTTACAGGCTTTTACCGTTTTTTTGTTTAGATTTTTAAAACCGGCAAAAGTAAAATGGACACCACGATCTCCATTTAAAAAAACAAAAAAAGCAGGACACTAAAGTGCCCTGTTTAAAAAGTAGTCTGTTGTATTTGTTTGGCTGGATGTTACACTTATCTGGATAGTATATTCATCTATTTGTTTTATTTCTAGTTTTTTGGAATCTGATTGGAGTATAAGACCTTCTTTACTGTATGAAAGTTTGCTTACTTGGCCTATAAATGCAGCACCCTTTTTATCTGTTATCACTACTTCATCACCCATCTGCTTAGCTTTAAGAATCAGCTTGTTTTTATCTGTATCTTCGATCGCAAAGAATAAGGCACCTTCTTCCACATTAAATATACTTAATTCAATGTCTTGATCGTTGGTCCATATTCCAGCAAGCTTGCCAAAGGAAGTCGATTTTTTGCTGTTAAGATTGACACTTCTGTTATTATTTATTAAAAAATCATTTCTATCTCCTTCGGAGATACTGACCTGTTCAAAATTTGATATTGGAATTATCTTGGGCTCCGAATTAGGTGTTTCAGGGATTTCCATAAATACAATGGATTCTGAATTGTTTTGAGTACTATTTTTGCCTAAGAAAGAAATAAGGGCATAAGCATTTACAGCTAATAAGGTTACTGCTGCAGCAATACCAAATTGTCGGAACAGTATTCTAACTTTAGCTTTAGAACTATTTTCTTCAGAACGGAGCCTCGACTCTATTTTTTTCCATGAATCAGGATTTGGACTGACTCTTAGTTCTTCGCTTTTCTTTGAAATCTGATCAAAAAGATTCTTTCCCATTATATATTATATTAGTCAAGCGTTGTTTTATTCAATTTCTCCCAGTTTGCTCTGAGTTTTTTCTTAGCAAGGATAAGTTGAGATTTACTGGTGTTTATACTAATACCTAGTTTTTCAGCAATTTCTCTATGCTTATAGCCTTCAATAATGTACATATTGAACACTGTCCTGTAGCCTACTGGCAAGTTGTCAATTAGTTTTAGAATGTCTTGAGCCATTACATCCCCTTCTATGTGAACCGTGTCGCCAATTTGAAGATGACTATCATCAATACTGTCCGTAAATACTTTTTGCTTTCTTATAAGCATAAGGCATTCATTGACACAAATCCTTCGAGCCCAACCTTGAAAGCTGCCTGCTCCATGGTATTTATCTAACTTGGTAAGGATCTTATAAATAGATTCTATCATAACATCCTCCGCTGTATCAGGGTCTTGGAAATACCTGCGAGAAACACCTAAGAGGAAAGGAGATAATAGATCATATAATTCCTTCTGAGCAGAAGGAATACCATCTTTACAAGCCTCTATAAGTTCTTTTCGAATATCCATTAACCTCATTTAGGGTACCATAGTCCTTGCAATGATAAGATGCAAAGTGATTTAACTTTGGTGTATTTTATAGAAAATAATTATCTTAAGCTATTAATAAATTATTTGGTTTTGAAAATTAGCTCAAATAAATTTCTATTTATTAATTTGCTGACCATTCTTAAAAGTACTTTGATTTTATAATGATGAAGCCTGAAACAAAAAGGTTACAGATATCTTTACTAGACTTAGCTAAAAAATACGGTTCACCTCTCTTTCTATATGATACTGCTGTTATTAAAAGGCAGTATGATAGGCTTTCAGGAGCCTTTGATGGAATTCCTGTTAAGTTACATTATGCGTGTAAGGCATTGACTAATATTGAAATTCTTAAATTTATTCGGAGTTTGGGAGCGGGTTTAGATGCTGTTTCTATTGAGGAAGTCGCCTTGGGGATTCGAGCAGGATTTCCACCTTCAGATATATTCTTTACACCAAACAGTATTGCTTTCGAGGAGCTGGTAGAAGCTGCCCACAAAGGTGTTTCAATAAATATTGACAACTTGGATATGCTGGAATTATTTGCACAGCAATTTCCGGATAGAGCAATATGTATAAGAATTAATCCCCACATTATGGCTGGAGGAAATCCAAATATTTCTGTGGGTCATATCGATTCCAAATTTGGAATTTCAATACATCAATTACCGCATGTGCTTAAACTTGTAGATTCTTGGAATATTAAAGTCGAAGGAATACATATGCATACAGGTTCTGATATTTTGGACGCCGAAGTCTTTCTTGGTGCTACTGAAATTCTTTTGAACGCTGCCAGATCATTTAAAGATTTGCGCTTTATTGATTTTGGATCAGGATTTAAAGTTCCCTATAAGAAAGGAGATATAGAGACAAACGTAGAAGTTCTTGGCGAATTGATTAGCCAACGGATGAAACGATTTTTTAAAGAATACGGGAGGACCTTAGATGTTGTTTTTGAACCAGGTAAATTTTTAGTCTCGGAGGCTGGAGTACTTCTTAGTTCAGTGAATATTGTAAAGATTACACCCTCTACCTTATTCGCCGGAATGGATACTGGGTTTAATCATCTTATCCGTCCGATGCTTTACGGAGCATATCATCACATAGAAAACATTAGTAACCCAAGTGGCAATCCACGAATATATAATGTTGTGGGGTATCTTTGTGAGACAGATACTTTTGCAGTAAATAGAAGAATCAATGAGGTTCGGGTTGGCGATGTATTGTGTTTCCAGAATGCAGGGGCTTATTGTTTTAGTATGGCATCGAACTACAACTCTAGGCTTAGACCAGCAGAAGTTATAATTCATGAGGGTAAGGATTACCTTATTCGTAGGCGTGAATCTTTTGAAGATCTTATCAAATTACAAAAATCTACAGGTCTCTTCGATTAAAATGAATTTCCTATACTGATATTCTGACTAAAACCTATATTTGTGCACAAATTTGTTGCTTCCTTTGTTCTATAGAAAAAAGGAAGCAATATTAGTTTTTTAGAATACCAAAATTGAAATAAAGTAAGCATGGAATTGTCAACTCGTTACAATCCTCAGGAAGTAGAGGGTAAATGGTATGATCACTGGATGGAAAAGAATTATTTTCATTCAGTCCCAGATGAAAGAGAAGCATTTTCAATAGTCATACCTCCGCCAAATGTAACAGGTGTTCTTCACATGGGACACATGCTTAATAATACGATTCAGGATATTCTTATTCGGAAGGCTCGTTTGGATGGAAAAAATGCTTGTTGGGTCCCTGGGACAGATCACGCATCCATTGCAACAGAAGCAAAGGTTGTTAAGTTACTTCGTGAGCAGGGTATCAAAAAGTCAGAAATTGGAAGAGATGCTTTTTTGGAACATGCCTTTGAGTGGAAAGACAAATATGGAGGTATCATTCTGGATCAGCTTAAACGCTTAGGTGCATCTTGTGATTGGGAACGTACTCGTTTTACCATGGAGGATAAATTATCAGATGCCGTTATTAAAGTTTTTGTAGACTTATATAACAAGGATAAGGTATACCGAGGTCTTCGTATGACTAATTGGGATCCTGAGGCACAGACTGTTCTTTCCAATGAAGAGGTTATTTATAAAGATGAACAATCTCGATTGTTTCATGTAAGATATCAAATAGAGGGTAGTGAGGATTACTTGACTATTGCCACTACAAGACCAGAGACTATTCTTGGTGATACAGCTATTGCTGTACATCCTGAAGATGAGCGATATACGCATCTAAAGGGGAAGAGGGTTATTGTCCCAATGGCCAATAGAAGTATTCCCGTTATTTTTGATAAGTATGTGGACATGGAGTTCGGGACAGGTGCCTTAAAAGTTACTCCTGCCCATGACATGAATGATAACGAAATTGGCGAGCGTCATGGATTAGAGGTTATTGATGTATTCAATGCTGATGGTAGCATGAGTGAAGCTGCTGGGTTTTATCCTGGGATGGATCGTTTTGCAGTGCGCAAGCAAATAGCAAAGGATCTTCAAGCATTGGGTAGTATAGTCGAAATAGAAGATTATAAGAATAAAGTTGGTCGATCAGAACGTACCAATGCAGTTGTGGAACCACGCCTTACAGAGCAATGGTTTTTAGGAATGAAGGATTTTGCAAAAACTGCTCTCGATGCAGTTTCAAAGGATGAGGTTACCTTCTTCCCTAAGCATTTCTGGAATATGTATAATAATTGGCTGAACGAAGATAATGTCAGAGATTGGTGTATATCTCGTCAGTTGTGGTGGGGGCAAAGAATTCCAGCGTATTATATAGGGGATCACGTGATCGTTAAAGAAACTGCTGCGGAAGCTCTTGAAGAAGCTAAACGCTTAACAGGGAACACTGAATTAACGGCAGCTGATCTTAAGCAGGATGAAGATGTGGTAGATACTTGGTTCTCCTCTTGGTTGTGGCCTATTAGTGTCTTTGATGGTTTTGAATCCCAAGAAGAGTTGAAGTATTATTATCCAACCAATGTTTTGGTAACTGGCTGGGATATTATGTTCTTTTGGGTTGCTCGTATGGTGATGGCTGGTTATGAATGGTCAGAGGAATTACTAGGAACTGACTTTGTTAAGAAAAATGGCAAACAACCATTCCATGATGTCTATTTCACGGGTATGGTTCGCGATAATAAGCGCAGGAAAATGTCCAAGTCATTAGGCAACTCTCCTGATGCACTTGCTCTTATTGATATATACGGTGCAGACGGTGTTCGATTTGGAATGCTATCTTCTGCAGCTGCAGGAAATGATATCGTATTTGATGCTCCATTTGATGCTGAAACTAAAAAGGCGCTGAATGAGTCTAAATTGTGTGAGCAAGGAAGGAATTTTTGCAACAAAATGTGGAATGCCCTTCGACTGATCAAAGGTCTTGAAGTTGTTGATGCACCAGCATCTCAAGAGGATGCTGCAATCAATCAGTTAGCTTATGATTGGCTTATCAATAAGTATCATTCATTGGTTACAGATCTTGAAAAGTACTATAAGGAATATCGTCTATCAGATGCCATCATGGCCTTGTACTCTTTTATTTGGGATGATTTCTGCTCTTGGTACCTCGAAATGGTGAAGCCAGAGTATGGTAAACCAATAGATCAAAAGACTAAAGATCAAGCTCTAGATCTTTATGAGCGATTGATGACCTTACTGCATCCGTTCATGCCATTTGTAACGGAGGAGATTTGGCATGGCTTGAAAGATCGTACTTCAGGAGATGACTGCGTGATTTCTACCTATCCGAAAGCCTCGGCTTTTGATGATCAATTGATTAAAAAAGTAGAATTGGCTAAAGATGTTGTTTCAAAGGTTAGAGAGGCTAGAAATAAAAATGGACTTAAGGCTAAAGAACTTCTGAAGTTGTTTGTCGAAGCCTCTGATACAGCTAAAGATATGTATCAGACAGATGGTCTAGAAGCAATGGTCATCAAGATGGCTTATTTAGAGTCCTTTGAATCTTGCTCGGACGAACCAGAAAATAGTATAGATTTTCTTGCACAGACTGATAAATACTTCCTTGTAATTAATAAAGAGATTGATGTTGAAGCTGAGCGTGCAACTCTTTTAGCAGACTTAGATTACGCTAAAGGATTCGTGCTTAAGTTAGAAAAGAAATTGAGCAATGAACGATTTGTGAATAATGCACCGGAACAGGTTGTTTTGAATGAGCGAAAGAAGCTCGCAGACAATCAGGAGAAAATCCGACTTATAGAAGAAAGTATTGCTAGATTAAAATAAAAAAAGCCCCTGCTACAGGGGCTTTTTTTTATCCAAATTAGACCTGTAAGTTAAATTAGTAGAAGTTCAAGTTAAATTACGAACAAATAGTTGTAATTTAAATATATATATTTGTGTATGTCAGTATTTTAGTACAAATCTTTTGGTTTCCAATTTTTAGGATTCAAATTGGTTTTTGTTGCTGTAAATTCTAATCCAAACAAATAAGGTTTTATATACAAAAAAGCCTCCTGGTATCAGGAGGCTTTTTTGTTTGACTGCAAAATAATGATAGTCCGATCAAATACCTTTCAAGCATCAGTAATTTATTGCTGTGGTGCTGTTACAACCTGAGGTAACGACTAGGTAGCCGAAAAGAGCAGTGAGTAGGCAAAAAGATTTAATGAATCATTTATGTATTTAATCAAATTACTTTTTTTTAGCAGTTTTTTTGTTGGTGTGTTCAATTTTGCGCAAACCGATTTTGAAATCAATGATTTAAAGCAAATATGGGACACTTTTTTTGTGATAGATAAAAGTGAAGATGGAATGAGCGAAGAAGTAGCAATAGCAGATATCTATGTAGAACTAGAAATCGGAAGAAAAAGGGGGGAGAATCGACATGGCGAGCCCTGTGCTTGTCCGGGAGCATGTTTAGGTATTTGCTCGGTCAGAGTAGGTATTTCACGTGGTTTATCTACTTCAGGTATTTCTGGTTTTTTAGATGTGGATGATCGCTTAAATGTTGCCCGTATTTATTTTGTAGATGAACTGGATTTTACTAGACCAGAATTGTTAATTGATGAGGATTTATTGATCGATTTTAAAGATCAAATTGGAGGTAGTTTAGATGGGGTTATCCTTGAGAAAGGACTCTATAATGCGGTGGCGCATAAGGGTAGTGTTCGTATAGATAACACAGCGTCACGCTATAAAGGTTATGTAGATGTGAACGTTAGACGTTTTTAAGTTTAGTTTAAACTAAATTGTTCCGATCTAGGACTTCGGATTAATATTTTCTTTATCTAAGATAAAACCTCAGGAAGCTATTGCAGTGCTTTCTGAGGTTTTTTATACCATCTATACTCGTATTTTGACTATTTTACATGATATTTTGCCATTACAAGGATTTGTTTGTTTAAAGTTTAGGATATTTTTTATTTTAAAATAAAATATTGTTTTTAAGTGATTTTGCAATTTTAATTTTATGAGAGTCGCATAAAAACAACAAACATCCTTTTTAGATTAAACAAAACATTATGAAACGATATTTATTTTTTGCAATTGCTTGTTCTTTTTTAAGTATTTCCTTGCTTGGTCAAACAACGCCTAATCCTGTTAGTATGAGTGGATCAATTTCTAATGCCAATGCATTTGGAGTTGAAGGCACTTTAGGTTTTCATAATTCAGTTACATATTATTTACACTGGGATGCAAATTATATATACTTCGGTTTTGATGGAGGTAACAATTGGGATAATCAGGATTTATATTTCGTGGCAATTGATACGGAAGATAATGCGGGAACCTCTTCCGGAATTTATGGATTGAATTTCTCTAATAGTGTTTTTGATTATTATGCAGTATTTGAAAATCATTATTGTATTTATGGTCCCCTAGACTTTAATAATGGTTGCACTTTAACACCTGATTATTCACATACTAATCCTAATAATGGAATTGAGCTTTGGGATGTTGAAGGCGGGGATTGGGATATGGTGTATAGAATAACAGCTAATGATGAAATGGATAGCAGGATTATTTATAATAATATGGGTGGAGAAGTACGCTACAGGGTTTTGTGGTCAGATTTAGGTGTAACACCTGGAGCAAATCAGGGAATTGCTGTATCCTACTGGATGAATAATGGCAGTATAAGTAATATTTGGTCGGTATTTCCAACTAATAATTCTACTGGTGCAGTAAATCAGACAATGACTAAAAAGTTAAAGTTCTCATCAACTGGTTCAGGTGTTAATCCAAGTACTGCTGGAACTGAAGTTGATCTAGCGGTGTCGTTACCTATCGAACTTATTAACTTTAGTGTGACAGCTTTTCAAACTAATACTTTTATTCAATGGAATACTGTTTCCGAATACAAAAGCTCACATTTTGAAGTTGAGCATTCAACAGATGGAATTCTGTTTGAGTCTCTAGGAAGGCTAGAGACAGCAGGTGAAAGTTCTGTGCTTCAATATTACAATTTTGAACATACTGAACCTGTATCTGGGTCTAATTACTATCGATTGGCCCATTATGACCTAGATGGCACATTAAGTTATTCAGATATTAGAGCAGTAGATCTTAGCAAGAATATATCAATTAAGGTATTCCCTAATCCTGTGAAAGATATCCTTACTATATCATCTGTAGAAGATTTTAATTTAGAATCAATTGAGATTTATGATATGCAAGGTGTCTTAGTCGAAACATTGAACACGCTGGGTGATAGAAATGATATTGAGCTTAGCACAAACGATTGGAAGGTTGGTATCTATCAAGTTGTTTTGCTTCAGTCAGATGGGACAGTATCGGTTCAGAATATAATTAAGCAATAAAAAAAAGCTCCGGTTAATTAAACCGGAGCTTTTTTTATTAGAAACTAAAAGGATTATTTCTGAACGATAAACATTTCAGCTCTTGTACCTTTTTCTGTAGCAATGTTGAAGAAGTAAACTCCACTTGCCAAGCTAGTTGTATTGAACTCAATTGTTTGATCTTTAACATCAGATAATTTCATAGTAGAAATCACCTTACCAGCATCATCCATAATAGAGATTGCAACCTCGCTCATCATTTCTTCAAAAGACATTTGTAGGTTTACTACATCTGTTGCAGGAAGTGGGAATATTGATGTTTCATTCTTTAGAGATAATTCTGTAGTCGAAGAGACTACTGGCATACCAATAGACATTCTCACCATAGGAGAATACTGAAGACCATCAGTTGCAAAAGGAGTTAGGTCTTTACCTAAGATACCTGAATTGTCTTCTGCGTAGATAAATACAGAGTTCATATCAAGTTCTCCGTTTTCAGAGTTTGCATATTGAGTACCGTAGAAATATAGTGTTCCGAAATCAGAAAGATATACGCCTAGGTCTGAATTATCAGCAGTTGTAGAGTTTAGGTATTCTAACATAAGGATATATGTTGAATTATCTTCTAGTTCTACTGGCTGTCCTGCGATGATATCATTGAATGGCACAGTTAGAATACCATCCTCAGATCCTTCTAGTACATATGCAGAAACACCCGCAGGGATCAACTCATCTACATTTGCAGTGTTGTCAGCATTTACATCATCCCACTTGTAAAGGGAGAATGTAACTGTTTGACCAGCAGAACCTGCCTCTGCTTGTAAAGCAGCACTTATGTAACGAACATAATTACCCGCTCCATTAGTTACTTGGAAAATGTTACCAGTACCCCATTGACGATTTACATCTGGAAGATCTGCAAATACATTTTGTGCATTGAAGTAAAATCCATTATATTCTGTTTCAATTCCTAAATCTAAGACCTGATCTTCAATTACAAATTCATTCGCAAATGATGAATCTGATACTACGAAATCGAATTTAGTTTCGTTGTTTGTAGGATCAAGATCATCGTTGTCACTGGTGATAGAGTAAGTTCCTCTGTATAGACCAGCAGCAGTTGGTACGAAAGCATTGAATAATTGGTTTTCAGCTAGAGAATCAGCTGCAAGTGTTCCAAATTCAATGTCGTCGCTAAATACGTTAGTACCAGCAGCATCTTCAACATTGATAGAAAGAACAACACCATCTTGATCTTCTAAACCTACATTCTGGAAATCAGACATTGGGTAAAAAGAGTCTTCTTGGTTAACCGGCGTTACAAGGTTTGAAGCTATAGAAAACCAGTTTGTATTGGTTCTCAAATCAACTGCAAGACCTGGGTTTTCCTCAGCAACTACAACATTATCGAATGCAAAACCTGAGTTCCACTCATTTGCATCAGCATACTCAAATCCAACATGGATTGTTTCGCCTGCGTAATTACTAATATCTAGAATGATGTTTTGCCATCCATTCTCGTCACCTTGAACATCAAAAATTTCAGTCCATGATGCTCCAGAGTCATTTGAAATGTAAACTTTTGCAGTTTCATCAGCGCCATACCAGTCTGAATCTAAATAGAAGGCTTCAAAAGAAAGAAAAACATCTGAAGAATTAGTTAAATCAATTGGCTCTGAATATGCAAGACTTACATAGTCATTAACAGCAGATTGTAAGGCATCATCGTTGATAGCCATAAAAGCTGTATTGTCCGGCATGTCGAAATACTGTGAAGAAAGTGTTGCTGCGTCTCCGTAAGCCCAGTTCTCTCCAAATGTCCATTCAGCCGGTTGCCCTGCTTCAAAATCTTGAGTATAAATCTGTGCGTTAGTTAACTGCACAGAAACCAAAACTAACAATAACGTTTTGATGGTTTTTGTAAAAAAAGTCATAAGCTATTTAATGTTTAATGATATATTTTTACATCTCATTTTTAGTGAGATATAATTTTTCGTTAGAATTATATTCTTC
>JBELIG010000262.1:0-4212 GCA_042091035.1 Sphingobacteriales bacterium
AGCGGTATATAACACCCGAATTAAAAGAACTGGAACAAAAGATATTAGGAGCAGAAGAAAAAGTTTTTGCTCTAGAGCAAGGTATCTACAGACAGCTTGTGATTGATTTAGTAGAGTATATTCCTCCGATTCAAATCAATGCACGGGCTATTGCCACCTTAGATTGCTTGTATGCATTTGCTGCGGTTGCAGAGCGAAATGATTATAAAAAGCCTGTCATGGACGATAGCTTTGATCTTGAGATTAAGGCAGGTCGACACCCTGTAATAGAGGCACAGTTGTCTATTGATGAATCATACATTCCCAATGATGTGTTTTTATCAAATGAGGCGGATCAGATTTTGATGATTACAGGTCCCAATATGGCTGGTAAATCTGCCTTGCTAAGGCAAACAGCACTTATGGCTCTCATGGCCCAAATGGGTTCCTTCGTTCCTGCCGATAAACTAAGGATGGGTATCGTTGATAAGGTCTTTACAAGGGTAGGCGCTTCTGATAATATTTCTACTGGGGAATCTACGTTTATGATTGAAATGAACGAAACTGCTTCAATTATGAATAATATATCAGAACGCAGTTTGATTTTGTTGGATGAGATAGGAAGGGGCACAAGCACATACGATGGGATTTCTATCGCTTGGTCTATTGCAGAATTTCTGCATTCCAATAATATAGCACGCCCAAAGACATTGTTTGCAACTCATTATCATGAACTGAATGATTTGGCAGCTCGATTTGAGCGTATTCGTAATTTCCATATTTCAACAAAAGAAATCGGACAACAGGTAATTTTCTTGAGGAAAATGGTCGAAGGTGGTGCTCACCATAGTTTTGGTATTCATGTTGCCAAGATGGCTGGTATGCCCAATGCAATTGTGGAACGGGCAAATCACATCCTTAGCCAACTCGAACAAAAATCAATTGATGGTGAATCGGGGCTTGATTCTACCGTTCAAGTAAAAGAGGTCAATCCTGATCAAATTAATCAAGCTGCTGCGCTGCAATTGAGTATATTTGAAAAGTCTGATCCAGTCGTTGGTCAGATTAGGGCTTTTCTATCCGATATGGAGTTGAATGCTATGACTCCAATTGAATGTATGATGAAATTAAATGAATTAAAAAAATTGGCAGAAGCAAAAGCAGAGGCATAAAAAAAGGAGGTTTTTACCTCCTCCTGTTTCTCGACATTTTCTTGCCCATGCCTGGCATATTTCCACCACCTTTGCTGAGCTTATTCATCATTTTCTTCATTTGATCAAATTGTTTCATGAACATATTGATCTCATTAAGATCACGACCACATCCTTTGGAGATTCTTTTTTTGCGATTAAGATTTATCAACTCTGGATTTGCTCTTTCTATTGGAGTCATTGAAAATATGATCGATTCAACCTTTACAAAGGCTTTCTCATCGATATCAAGATTCTTTGTCATTTTTGCCATACCTGGGATCATATTCATAAGTGACTTTATATCACCCATTTTCTTGATCTGCTCCAGCTGACTTAAGAAGTCATTAAAGTCAAATTTATTTTTACGGATTTTATCCTCAATCCGTTTTGCTTCTTTCTCGTCATATTGTTCCTGTGCTTTTTCAACAAGAGATACAATATCACCCATTCCTAAGATACGTTGCGCCATACGGTCAGGATAGAATACATCTAGTGTATCCATTTTTTCCCCCATACTTACAAACTTAATAGGCTTGCCGACAGTGTATTTAATAGATAGGGCAGCACCACCTCTGGTATCACCATCCAATTTAGTAAGTACAACACCATCAAAGTTAATCCTATCATTAAAGGCTTTGGCTGTATTTACAGCGTCTTGACCAGTCATTGAATCTACTACAAATAAGGTTTCATTGGGACTGATAGCGTCTTTTACATTGGCTATCTCCGCCATCATCTCTTCATCCACTGTCAAACGACCTGCGGTATCCACAATTACTATATCGTTGCCATTCTTCTTAGCATGTACAATAGCCTTTGCAGCAATATCAACTGGATTTTTATTCTCCTCGTCCTTAAATACGTCTGCTCCGATTTGTTCAGAAAGAACAGTAATCTGGTTTATTGCAGCAGGTCTGTATACATCACATGCTACCAATAATGGTTTTTTAGCTTTCTTAGTTTTAAGGTAGTTTGCTAGTTTACCGGAGAAAGTAGTCTTACCAGACCCTTGGAGACCTGCGATCAAAATTACTGCGGGATTTCCTTTGGTGTTAATGCCCTCTTGTTGACCACCCATTAATTTTGTAAGCTCGTCTTGTACGATCTTAACCATTAACTGTCCTGGCTTTACAGCATTAAGTACATTCTGAGTACCTAAGGCTTCATCCTTTATGGTATCCGTAAATTCCTTAGCAATCTTATAGTTTACATCAGCAGCAACCAACGCTCGTCTTATCTCTCGAACGGATTGGGCTATATTTATATCAGTAAGCTTGTTGTTACCTTGTAATACCTTAAAGGCACCTTCCAACCTGTCACTTAAACTTTCAAACATTTTTTCTCTGTTTTAATCTTGTTCTTGTTTAGAGATTAATTCCCCCCAAGAAATGCAAATATATAAAATTGGTACATTAAGCCGTAGAAATTAGCTCCTGAGTTTTGTTAAGATTCAGGGTATTTCTGATAATCAACTGTTGAGATATTTATTTAATTATAAATTATACTAAAATTATGAAGTTTATATTAGGTTTTGATATCTATGCTTCGTAATTTATAATGAGCATATCCACACAATCTCTCTTACACAAGATTGGAAGTTATAATTACTAACCATAAAATATACTAACATGCCTAAGTATCCTTATGCAATATGGCTTCTTGCCTTTATTGGTGTTGGATGGCTTTGGATAGGTCCATTTCAGTCAGATATAAATAATGCTATATCTGGAGGTAATGAAATGGATGCTCTCGAAGCTCAAAATGACACTAATGAGGAAGTTGATGCTGCTAAACTACCTGATTTTCCACTTTACTATGTTTTTGATAATGCTTCTCCAGAAGATGAAAAGGTTCTCCAAGACCTGGCTGAAGAATTAGTTGTAAACTTGACAGAGGGAAAAGCATTAGAAATTATTGGTTCTTATTTTGCTGATGAATCTGGATCTTCAGATGAAAATATTGGTCTTGCACGTGCATCAAAGTTAAGCGCATTAATTGGAGATCGCATTCCTAGTGACCTTATCATTGTAAGAGCCAACCCACTTGATGCATCAAAGGAATCCGACAGTAGAATAAATAGTAATAAGATCATAATGGTCGAAATGCTCGCTACAAATTGGCTTGATGTTGAAAAGACAGAAAAAGAATCTGTTGAAGAATTAGCGGATAAGGTCGTAATTCGTTTCCCTTATAATTCTACTGAAAAAATCGAAGATCCTGCAGTTGATGAGTATTTAGAAAAACTTAGTAGTAGGATAATTGGCTCATCCGAGCGGATATCTTTAATAGGGCACACGGATTCTAAAGGCCCTGAAGATTCTAACATGAATCTTGGAAAGAATAGAGCCTTAGCTATATTTAATATCCTAGTTTCAAAAGGAGTATCTAAAGATCAGGTTGATGTGTCAAGTATGGGTGAATCTCTACCTGTTGCATCTAATAATTCGGAATCTGGAATGAATGAGAATAGGAGAGTAGAGCTAAAAATTTTAGAACAAAAATAAAACGAAATACCTATGTTACTATTACAATCAGCAGAAAATGGAATGTCCAGTACTCTTGCCCTTTTTATTGGGACAGTAGTTCTTGGAATTGTTTTGGGTTTCTTGGTATGGGGACGCTGGCGAAAAGTTGCAGCCAAGACAAAAAATGACCTAGATGATCTTCAGGCTCGATATGATGATTTATCTGTCAATCATCAGGCTTTGGAGGACACGAAGAGCAAGCTCGACAAAGATTTAGATCAAGTTCGAAAAACGGTAAATCGAATAGAAACAGAGAATATAAAACTTCATGCTCGAATAGAGGAGCTGAATGCTAATCACTAATCTTATAGGCAGTCTTTCGGACTGCCTTTTTAATTTGTAGAATAAATTGAACCATTCGAAGAATTCTCTGCTTTATTTATTGGCTTCTTCTTACCTTTAGATAGCATAAAATTGATACATTTGCATGATTTATCTTTGGTGTCTAATTCGGATACTAACGATCATGTAAAAACTCACATTCAAAAATATTATGAAAGGAGATTCTAACAGAA
>JBELIG010000263.1:0-4189 GCA_042091035.1 Sphingobacteriales bacterium
AATAAGGTCAGTTCAAAGCCTTTATGTACTAGATTATCCATTTCTGCTAAGAAATACCCTAAGAGTACTTTATCCATACTTGCAGAAACATCTAAAATAAGTGCCAATCGAGATTTCCTTTTCCACAACCTTCCAGGTGCTGTGCCATAGCGCATAGAAAGTTTTCGATTGGAATAAGCCAAAGTACTATTGCCAAACTGAGCAGTAAATTCATATAGTAAGGATTTCCAATCTAACACATTTTCAACTGACTGATGCTTAGTAATTAGATCGTTCCAGAGCACTGGAATTTCCAAGTCTAACAAATCAATACTACCAAAATAATTGATCAAAAATAAAGGTATAGACTTGAGATCTTCAGCGCTCCAAGATGAAGCATTTTCGTCTAATTCATTAATAGAATATGCCAGGTCTTGAAGGTTCAAAAGTGCCTGCTCCTCTTTAATACCGATTCGCGGCAAGACCAATACAGGTATGGAATCCTCAGTTATTATCCTAGGCAAATCTGAACCAAGGTATTGCCTTGGAAAAGATTGAATCATCTTACCAAGCCATCTATTCTTTATAAGAAGATCGCTAATCCGGTTTTCCCAAAATTGAATATGTAGCTCTATTGGCATAATTAATTTTAATCCTTTTTCGACATTGAAGGATCGTACTTCAAATTAATAGATAACCATATGGCTCTGGCAAATCTAAATAGCCAAACAAAATATATTGCCATAATCAACAATAAAGATCCTATTGCTACAGCAGCATTCCACTTCAAAGCTAACATCGTTATCACTAAAAAAAAGATACAGAAAAAACCAGAAAAAATATATGAAATGAACATAGCTCCATAATAGAATCCTGGCTCCGGAAAGAAGTTTGCATCACAATGGCCGCATCGCTTATGCATATCAAATGAACGCTCAAAAGAAAAAGTAGCACTTGGATATAGCTCACCTTCATGACAACGAGGGCACTTGAATTTTGTGATTGCGTATAAATTACTTCCCTTCTTCATTAGGTATTTATATTTTTAAGAACGAATTTATTTTTTGACAGTATTGAAGGCACTTAGAAACCCAAAAGTTCTTATAATATCAGCCAACATAAAAATAATGAAAAAAACACTTGCAATGCGCCTTTTAGAAAAAGCAGGTGCAACATATAAAATAATCACTTTCCCCTATGATGGACAAACCGATATTGAAAAAAGAGAATTTTCAGATCCTAACTTCAACATCGAACAGCTTTTTAAGACTTTGGTCACAAAGGGAGATAAAACAGGTGTCGTAGTTGCGGTAGTTCCTATAAATGAAAAGCTATCCTTAAAAAAACTCTCTAAACTGAGCGGAAATAAAAAAATGACCCTTCTTCCTTTAATTGATTTGCAAAAAACAACAGGCTATGTGCGCGGTGGTTGCTCGCCTTTAGGCATGCGCAAAGAATTTCCAACCTTTTTCGACAATAGTATCTACACCAAAGAAAAAGTAGTAATCAATGCCGGTCAGAGGGGAACACTACTTGAAGTAGAGCCGCAAATACTTAGCACTGTCATCCCAAAGGCTTCTGTGGATGACATACTCCTTTAAAAAGCAAAGGACTTGCTATAAAACAAGTCCTTCCCATTATTGGAATCTATTTATCTTTTATTAAAACTAATTCGAGTTATAAAAGAGGCTACAAATTAGATAATTCTAATTAAAAAGCGAACGAACATATATGTTTTTTATGCACTATAATTAAATCGTAATGCCTAGACAAGATAATAATGCCTCATCTAGAGGATCTGTAGAAGCTAAAAAGTAATTGACCCTGTCTTGATCGACATCAACTATATACTTTCCAAAATTCCATTCAACCAACTCACCTACACGCTCAGACATAAACTTATACAAAGGGTGAGCGTCTGGGCCAATGACGCTGATTTTTTCAAACATTGGAAACTCAACACCATAATTCTTTTCACAAAAAGTTGCAATCTCCGATTCTGTCCCTGGTTCTTGCTTTCCAAAATCATTTGAAGGAAAACCAAGAATAGCTACCTTATCGCCATGCAAAGCGTGAAGCTCTTGAAGTTGTTTATATTGCTTGGTGTTACCACAGTCTGAAGCAACATTGACAAGTAACAATTTCTTTCCTTTATATGCTGAAAGACTTATGCTTTCTCTGGAATTAAGTTTTTTAAAACTATACTCGTAAATGGACGTTAAATCTTGGCTCATAATTATTGAATTAAAGTATTCTTTTAATGCCGGAAAATCCGGTCTGATAACTGAAAAAATGCATTTCGAAAGCTAAGTATATATATACCTGAATCTAATAAATTAGTTTGAATAGCCTCACCACAAGTATAATCTGGAATTTCCATAATTAACTTACCTTCTAAAGACAAAATAGTTAAACTACCTGTGCGCTTTTCAAGATCATTTTTTTTATTCACATCCAATATTATAAAATCTAAAAATGGATTTGGGTACAAGCTGAAGATCTTTTGTTCGTCTAGATTAGAGGCAGAAACCAATTGATTGATAACCCCCACCCCGTCAAGATCAAATCCGCAGGAAGAGAAAGGCGTCGGAAAAGGATCATTGATGAACATACCCTGAGAATCTGTCGAACCAAAATCGGGGTTGACACTTCCTACTACATCTGTAATCCTTACATAACGAATAAACTCTTTGTCGAGTAATGGGTGAGCCTCTAGCTCATCAAGATCAAATGGAGTCCCATAGTTCGCAACGTATTTACCTGCAAGGTTATGGATCTTTTCAGCCTCCATGGCTAGTGTAAAGCCATCAAACTGAAAAGTATCTGGATGCAAACTAATCGCATTGAAAGATTCAAAATAATCTCCATCACTACTTACTTCTACAAAGGCAAGTTCTAGAAACCCATCTGCAAAAGCATTCTCAAAAACTGCAAAATCAAAGCCTGGCCCATTTGTAATAGGGGGATCAAAACTCAACAGTACTTGTCCTCCATCTCCTAAACTTAGCACAGAAGAACCGTCAGCTGGACCTAGCACAAATTCAGGTAATCCGACACTCACCACAGGGGAATCAGGGTCTGTTATATCTTGAGTACCAAGATTGAGTTCCACTGTTTTTGCCCAATTCATAAAAATACTACTATCCTTATGAATTGCAGTGGAGCCAGGTGTGCCGGCAGGTCCAGGAAATTGACAAAGACCAAAATTGGCCTTTACCAGAAATATGCATAGAATTATTATTGACTTGTACATATCACAAAAATAAAAAAAGGAGTGAATAATTATTCACTCCTTTTAATCCTGAATCCAAATAAACCTATCTGGAATAATTCAAGTGTCTCAATTTAAAGAAAGCTACATTTTGCTGAAGCACATAATAAGCACCAAACAAAACTGAACTATAAACCACATTCCCCATTAGTGTACCCTGCGCAAATGGCAAAGCAGCAGTGTAACAAGCAAGTAATCCAGTAATATCCTTTGAATAAATCGGATTAGATATAAATACGCCGAAATTAGACAACAAGAAGAAGATCAAACTTGCACCAAGGGCTCCACCTATCACATTGAGTACATTTACTTTTTTGGTATAGATAGCCATTCCAAATAAAGCAATTAGAACGTATGACGCATATTGCCATCCAAACCCACTATAAAACAAAGTGAATCCATCAAAATACTGCGCAAAAATCATATTGTTGATAAATATGTCACTAAGCCAAGTTGCTAACAAAGGAATCAATACTGCTAGCCATTTTTTCTCAAAATGTGCAGCACCAAATAAGCCAATCGCTGCTAAAGGCGAAAAGTTATATTGATGTGGTATCATCCTTGAAAAGGCAGCAACTAAAATGATCAGTGTTAAAAATCCAATCTGCAGATTTATCTTCTTATTCATACTTGAAATTCTTTATAGCTTCATGCTATGCTAATGGATTTATTCCATTTACAGATACAAATATAAAGGCTTCCAAACTAAAGTCCCTGCTTTAATGTATTTTTTTACTATTTCCTTATACAGATATTATTTACAAACTCCTTCATGAGCAATATCAATATCGTGACAAGCTGCAACACATGAATTCGAATAGGTTACTTGATCACAGCCACAAACCGGTTCATAGACAGACATACAAATACAATCTTCTTTCTCCACTCCAGGAGGACAAGGCAGATCATCATTTGAGGAACATTCAGAAAAAAACATCA
>JBELIG010000028.1:0-16319 GCA_042091035.1 Sphingobacteriales bacterium
AACATCTTCGGAACAAAATCCAACGATTATCTATGATGAAATTGGATCATTTGATGTTCAACTCTTAGTGACGAATGCAGCCGGTACGGCATCTTTAGTCTCCAATAACCTTATTGAGATTGAGGAACTGCCAATAGCTGATTTCGACTACGCTGACCAAGGAAACAACACCTTCCAGTTTTATGATCTATCACAATTTGGCGATAGCTACGAATGGGATTTTGGTGATGGGAATAGCAGCACGGAGGCATCTCCTGAACACACCTATGCAGAAGCAGGATCTTACATTGTTGTGCTTAGTGTTTCTAATGATTGTGGAACAACTGTATTCACACAGGAAATCCTTTTCAACAGTTTGAGTTTACAGGCTGTGTCTGATTATATACTGATCTATCCGAATCCGAATACTGGTGTCTTCACCATCGACTGGTCTGATAGCAAAGAGACAATCACTGATATAAAGATCTACAACACCTTAGGTCAGACTATCGGGGAATATTCCACTGAGACTACAACACAGATTCAAATTGATCTCGACCATTCAGCATCAGGAATTTACTATGCTGAACTTCAGAGTGAAAAGGGAATATTACTTAAGCGAGTAGTTAAGCAATAAAATCAAACAACAACAAAAAAACGACCACAAGATTCCAACTTGATGGTCGTTTTTTTATATATTGTTTTTTATAATTTAAACACTCCTTCTCGTCTAAAACATAAAGCAATCTAGTAAAACCCTAAATATGAAAAACCTAATCTTAAAAGTTCTACTTTTAACCCTCAGTCCTATTTTTGTACTAGCTCAACTTTCACCCTCTTCAGGACCTTTTGGCTGCAATAATACACCCATTTTATGTTCTATAAATGAACTAAATGGATTTACTAGTTCCTTGGGAAACACTATTCCTGACAGCCCACCCTGTCCTTTAAATGTAGATTGCGGCTCCAATACAGCTTGTGAAAATAATATCTGGTTTTCTTTCGTAGCTGCGGATACAAGTTTAAATATTACTATCGATCCATATAATTGTAATCCTGGAGCTAACCCAAACACTCCGTATGGAATGCAAGGACAAGTTTTTCAAATTAGTGACTGTTCGACTGCTTCAGGTTTTACTGGGGTTTCCAATTGTTTTTCCTTAGGAGGGACAGATCCAAACCCTAATCCTTTCACTTTAAGTTGTGCCGGTTTAATTCCAGGGGAAATCTATACGGTAATGCTAGATGGTTATACTGGGTCTACCTGTAATTTTGAAATTGCCGTGGATAATACTGATCCTTCACCAACGCCTATTATCTCAACTATTTATGGCCCGACAGAGATATGCTCTGGAGCGTCTGTTACCTATTGTATTGATTACGTACCTGGTTTCCCTAATCCAGAAAATTATCAATTTACGACACTGGGTGTTGCTATACCTTCAGGGGCAGGTGTACCTTATTTTAATAACTCCACACCTTCACAAGTTTGTTTAGATGTGTATATTATAGAATCCGGATTTGGTCTAATTGAAGTGACAGGAAGTAATTTATGTACTGTAGCAAACACGGCAATTTTAACTATCAATTCTACAACTATTGCAACAGAATTAGCATCAGATACAATTTGTATTGGGTCAGGAGAACCAGTAGAAATACCTTTCCCTCCTTACTATGCTTATGTTCCTGGTTACTATCTATATACTACTACTTCTTACCTAGGATGTGACTCAATTGTATCTATTGAGATAATTGGATGCGGTCCATTTATCAATCCGCTGGAAGTAGTGCAAGTATGTGCATCCGAGCTTCCTTATGAATGGTTTGGTCAGGAGTATAATGAGTCAGGTCTATATACTATAGATACTATCAATACCGATTGTGGTGGTTGTAACGAGAGCTATCAACTAAACCTATTTGTATATCATAACGAGTCCATGATTGCCAATCCTGAAAATATATCCTGCCTTCCAGGAGGTAATGAAATCACCCTTTTTGGAGATTTATCAGTCGTGGAAACAGTCAACGGATATTCAATATTTTCTTGGAGTACCTCAGATGGAAATATTATATCAGATACTACCCAAGCTAATATTCAAGTAAATGAACCAGGTATATACACCTTAGAAATCACAACATATAGTAACATTGACCCTAACTTTTCTTGTTCTTCCATAGCAGATGTGGAAGTCTTTGTAGATCCCCAAACGATTTATCCAGTGAGCATAGAAGGTCCCTCAGAAGACTGTGGTGAAACAGAAGTAGAATACCTGCCTATACTATCACCTAATGAAGTGATTACACCTAATTATTATTGGACGGTAGACGGGGGTATCCTTACTGTGGATAATGGAATTGCTTCGGTCGAGTGGATCAATTCAGGTCAAGTATGCCTAACAGCATATAATGATTGTGACACCACGGAAACCAGCTGTTTGGAAGTTGATTATTTTAATCTTCCTATAGCCGATTTTGATTTTAATTATCAAGCAAATAATACCATAACCTTTGAAAACAAATCTCAATTTGGAGACAACTATTTCTGGGACTTTGGAGACAATAACGAATCTACAGAAGAAGATCCTACACACACTTTTACAGAATCAGGAACCTATCAAATCACTCTTATTACAAGTAACAATTGTACTTCAGATACAATTATACAAGAGCTCGTAATCATATCCCCTCCTGTTGCAGATTTTGAATTTACTCCAGGCGAGGGCTGTGGACCTTTAACAGTTCAATTTATTAATACCTCAACAGAACAAATCGACAATCAAATCTGGACTTTTGAAGGTGGTAATCCTTCAACTTCCACCGAAACGAATCCAATTGTTATATTTGAACAAGCTGGCAATTTTGAGGTCTCTTTAGAAGTAAGCAATATTGCAGGAAGCGATCAAATGACTCAAACAGCTATCGAGGTATTTCCAGATCCGATAAGTGCATTCAGCTATACAGTTTCAGATTTATCAGTAAGCTTTACGAATTTATCTGAACATGGAGAAAATTACATTTGGGACTTTGGAGATTGGTTATTTGAAGGTGAAGCACCTACACATCTTTTTTCAGCTTCAGGAGATTATGAAGTAAATTTAATAACTACCAATGATTGTGGATCAGATACAAGCACTCAGGTTATATCTGTACTTGTTCCTCCACTTGCAGGTTTTCAGGCCTCTGTTGTAGAAGGCTGTAGACCTTTAACAGTCAAATTTGAAAATTCTTCCACAGGAATTGTTGACAATTCACTTTGGACTTTTGAAGGGGGGACACCAGCAACATCAACAGAAGTAAATCCTGAAATAGTATTCGAAAATGCTGGAATCTTTGATGTTTCGCTGGAGGTTTCAAATGCATCGGGAAGTAATGAGCTTACAGAGTTAGATTTGATCGAAGTTATTCCAGATCCTGTTGCCGCATTTGAATTCTTTGTAACAGGGCCAGTAGCTATTTTCAGCAACTATTCTCAACATGCAGATACCTATCTATGGGATTTTGGAGATAATAATACCTCCACTGAAGAAAATCCTTCGCATAATTATGAGGACTATGGATCTTATATCATCGCTCTTACCGCTTCCAATCAATGTGGAGAGGTAACTTTTATTGATTCGGTGCTATTCACAAATACATATCAAGTTGAATTAGATAAAGATATTTTTGTTTATCCTAACCCTAATAGAGGAATCTTTACCCTTGATTGGTCAGAAACTAAAGAAGCGATTTTATCAATCAAAATCTACAATACAATAGGGCAAACAATAAGAACTTTTACACCTGATTCGGTCCATCAAATAAAAATTGACCTAAATCAGGAAGCTGCAGGTGTTTACTACGTGGAACTTCAGAGTGAAAAGGGAGTAGTTCTTAAGCGAGTAATCAAGGAATAGTCATTTTCATTAAGAGATAAAAAATCGGTTCTGAGCTTTTGCATTCGGAGCCGATTTTTTTAATTTATAGAAAAAATTAATGGCGCGTATCAATCTATGGTCTAGTCCAAGAAATATATCCACAGCATTAATGTATTCATTTGCACAGCATAATGCTTTTGAGGTTATAGATGAACCCTTATATGCCCATTACCTTATTCAAAAGCCTGAACAACAAAACCGACATCCTTCTTCCAAAGCAATCATTCAAACTCAAAATAATAATGGCAACACAGTACTTGAAAACCTTTTAAATGGGCCGATAAAGAGTACGCATCTCCTTGCCAAGCAGATGACCCACCATCTCGTAAACATAAAGCCTGAACGTCTACTACCCTTTTCTAATATTATTTTGATCCGTCCACCGATTCGAATCATTCACTCTTACCAGAAAGTTATTCAACAACCCAATATGGATGATATTGGAATTGAAGATCAACTCAACCTATTCAATTACTTTAAAGATAGAGGTGCCAAACCCGCCGTTATAGATACGCATGAGCTACTGAAAAACCCTGAGAAAGTTCTGAGCTTATTATTTCAAGAACTAGATATCGAATTCGATAAGTCAATGCTTTGCTGGAAAGCAGGCCCAAAGCCAGAAGATGGAATATGGGCAAGGCATTGGTATAAGAATGCACATAAAAGTATTGGATTTAAAAAGCTAGAAGAAAAAGAAATCCATTTAGAAAAGGAGCAACTGCAATTATTAGAGCGTTGCGAGCCGATATATAAAACCTTATTTGAACACGCTATAAAAGCATAACATGTTACAACAATTCAACCCAAAGAACAAGGACCTTAAAGTCTATGTAAACGGAGAATTACTTCATAGAGATAATGCTAAAATATCCGTCTTCGATAGTGTTGTCCAGGGAGGAGATGCCGTTTGGGAAGGTCTACGAATCTATGAAGGGAAAATCCTCTGTCTAGATGAACACCTGGACAGACTTATGAATTCTGCCCATATTTTAGACTTCAAAAGTATCCCAGATAGGAGTTATATAATTGAAGCTGTTGTTCAAACACTGGAAGCCAACGACATGCGAGACGGCGTTCATATACGGCTAACATTGACACGAGGAGAAAAAATCACTTCGGGAATGGATCCAAGACTCAATCAAGCTGGTTGTGGACTTATTGTATTAGCAGAATGGAAACCACCCGTTTATCCGGAAAGTATAAAGTTGATCACATCCTCAATCAGAAGAAATAATCCTATGTTCCTGGATAGTAGGATTCACCACAATAACCTGCTGAACAATATACTTGCTAAAATAGAAGCTAATTATGCACAGGCAGATGCAGGTCTAATGCTCGATAAAGATGGTTTTGTAGCTGAAGCAAATGGGGTAAATGTTTTTCTCATAAAAAACAATGTAATTCGCACTCCTTTTGCAGATGCCTGCCTTCCTGGTATTACAAGAGCTACAATTTTAAGTCTATGCAAGACACATGATATACCTTGTGAAGAAGCGCGTATAGCCCTATCTGAATTTTATGCTGCAGATTTTGTATTTACCACAGGTACCATGGGAGAACTTACTATGGTTTCAGAGATTGACGGAAGAACGATTAGACATCAAAAGGGCATTGAATTATTTGAAAAAATCAATCAGCATTTCAGAGACTTCACAGCGTGTGAAGGGTATAAATTTTAAAAATCTATATTTTTTTCACAAGTCAGGCAACGAAATCTATTTTATTGGTATCTATATAATAGAAACCTAACAGAAACTTACGAGTTTTTCTTCAACAGTTATTAAAAGGTGACTTTACAGCAAGTCACCTTTTATTTTTTTATAATATGTATGATTGATGTGCTATCTTCAGATAAATCTCAATCAACATGAATAAAACACTAAGAGGCATACTATTCAGCTGCCTTCTCCTCATTAGCGCTTGC
Source organism: Sphingobacteriales bacterium (assembly GCA_042091035.1). GTDB lineage: Bacteria > Bacteroidota > Bacteroidia > Chitinophagales > Saprospiraceae > AM-2324. Next base: position 5,818 of record JBELIG010000028.1, read on the forward strand.
ACATCTGAAGATGATATTATCCAAAATAGTATAAATATTTATCCAGAAATCAATTTAGATTATTTCAATGCAAGTGATAGCATGAGTGTCTCCTTATATTTTCATTCCATTAATTCCTTCGGTCAAAGTATAAAACTAATAGATGAGCCTGACATTTTTTTTAATGACAGCAACATGGTTTTCAATCCACTTGAGGGTTCTTATCAATTTAACACCTTAGAGATTCCGGACTCAAATGTAATAAGTTGGTATCATGATGAGGACTTTTATCGCGTAGAATTGGATATGAATACTTTTACACCGAAGCTAAATAATAGCAGCCTTAATTTAGATCAGAAAGATAGTTTGACTTGGACAGACAAAGGACTTGAACAAATGGAATATATAAGCTTTTATGCTAGTGATAAGGATAAAATACAATACCACTTTCACGATAATATAAACAGCAACGAAATGCTGATTGATAGTAGCCAATTCTATAAATTCCATGAGGATTCAGTAATCTATATCAGTGCCTTCCGTGTAAAGCAATTTTCCTTTCAGTTGGACAGATACAGAGGAAGTGAGGGATCTACGCGCATACATGCAGATACCATATTTACGACTTATTAAAAAAGGGCATCAAATTGATGCCCTTTTTTATTTATTTAAGTAAGGTAATATCTCCCTTATATTGTTCGGTAGTACCATCTTCAAATTCAACTTCGAGCATATAGACATAAACGCCACTATCTAATAGATTACCGTTTAATGTTCCATCCCAGCCGTTAGGATCTAAGGGCTGATTTGTAGGCACGAAATTATTTTTTAAAATCAACTGTTCACCCCATCTTGTATAAATCGCAAAACTTTTTATTTCCTTCACAAAGGACCCTGCTGTAATTGCAAGTATATCATTTACATTGTCACCGTTTGGCGAAAATGCGGATGGAACAAATACAGGTCGATCTTTTAGAACAAATAAAGTTAAGGTTTCAGTAGTACTACACACGCCTGCTTGAATATCTACATTAAAGACAGTCGTATTCGTAGGCGCAACAGCAACAATACTACAAGTATCACAACTCACCATCTCTGATGGAGTCCAAGAAATCTGAGTGATAGGTGCATTGGATTCTAAAGCTAGCAACAAGGTGTCTCCATAATTTATGGCATTGATCTCCGTTGGAAAATCAGCTTGAATATCTAGTGTTAGTAAATCAGGCTCTACAATTTCTATTTGAAGCATATCGTTTGTACAACCATACAAATCCATTACAACTACATCATATACTGCTGCAGGTAATTCAGAAATATTATTATCCCCTGAAAAAGTAACACCTCCATCAAATGAATAAACATAAGGTCCTTCACCTCCAATAACATTATTGATAACTATTAATCCATCATTAAACTCATAACAGCTTACATCCTCGTCTGTAATATCCAGTGCTAGTACTACAATTTTATCATCAACAAGAATATCATCTACATCAACACAACCTGTAACTGTGTTTTCTACAGTTAGAAGGAAATCTCCTCCTACAGCAGTAGTAAATACACTCTCTGAAGAAACTTCATTACCCGAAGCATCCGTCCAACTATATGTAATATCTGGACCAGTGGATGAATTCTGAGTACCAATTTCAGTAGTTTCATCTTCACAAGTGATTTCTGTATCAACGCCCGCCGCAGCAATAGGCAACTCATAAATTTCAACGCTAACTACCTCTAAATCATCCGGACATAAACCCTCTCCTTCTAAGAAATATTCAAACAAGTAAATTCCTGGGTTTTGATTACTAGTTGAGAATGTACCTAGAGCAGGGTCAAATGCTATTCCACTCGAAGGAACGGTAGAAATCTCAGTCCAAACACCATTAGCATCTTCACCATCTAGTAAATTATTCAAATCAAATAATTGTAATTCATTGAAACAAAGTGCAGGACTCGCATTCACTGTACCGGCATTTGGCACCCCATTTACATTAACTACTGCTTCTTCATTAATAACAGCAGAACATCCTGTACCAATATCTAAAATCGAGACTAGTGTCAAGGTAGTTGTGTCTATCAAGTTCAACTGGATAATTTCACCCTCTGTCAAGCCTTGTAAGGTCTGATCAGCAATACCATCATTAATCACAACGGTAAAAGGTCCAACACCATCAAAATCAAATGATATATTTACTGGATTACCAATACATACTTGATACTCCTGAGAGAAGAAATCGCCGTCAACAGGACATAGGACCTGAAATGGCTTTGGATTTGAAACGACTAAACATTGATCTGTAGGATCAACAAATCCATTCCCTAGATCATCTCCTATTATCACAATTACGAAGTATGTATTTTCACAATCATACAAAGCTGGATCGTTAACAAAATCTGGCGTTTGACTTACATCAATTATTGTATTTTGCCAATCTGCCGGTGTGGAAACAGTCAGATAATTAATAACATCATTTCCATCTAGATTTGAGTTAGACACCGATGGAATACTGATATTTTCATCGCTACAAAAATCTGTCACTGATGCATCAAATGATCCTATACTCGTAAAGCATTCACAATCTACATCTACTTCAATTTCTTCAACAGTACAACCGAATCCATCTAATAGATAGAAGGTATAAGTTGTTCCTTGATCAGAACAAGGTATCGGATCTGCTGTAAAGTTACTTAGGTTAATGTTACCTGTAGAAGTAAGTGCAACTCCATCCAACGAAACTAAATAGGTTGGAGAATCACCCCCATTAATCGTAAAGGAAACATTAAAGGTCTCCGCGTCATAATCGGTTACACCCTGTACGTTTGATGCAGTAGGAGAATTTTGAACCTGAACTAAAGCTGAGCCAGATACACTTCCGTTACAAAGGCCTATATTATCAGTCACACTAACTAAACTATAGTTAGCAGTAACTGCCGGTCCAACATTAATAATATCTACTGCATTATTTAGCGTATGGCTTGTAATGTTGCCCGATTGATTATTTTGTAATTCAACCGTCCAAGGTCCAATTCCAGCAGTAAACTCAACTTCTAAATCCGTAGTCGTTCCCTCACAAATAACGGCATCACCTGATAGAGTAGCTATCGGTTCTTCATAAAAAACAACCTGAGCGACTGAATTAGTATCTAAACAAACTCCATTAGAATTCACCCCACCATTAACACTTTCATCACCCGCAACAACGGAAACAAAATAGGTAGTTCCGTAAGTCATTGAACCACCGAAAACAAAATCCGGACTGGTAGAATTAGGAACTAATGGGACGTAAGTACCATCATGAATAATAAAGGAAATAGTATCATTACCATCTAATACTTCTAAGGTATTATCATAAGTAAGTGAAACTATATCATTACAAACTGCTATTGGTCCAACTTCTGTAATTGAACCAGCATTCGTAAGACAAGGACAATTCGTTGAAGCCGCATTAACAATTATAGGCCCACATGCGTTACCATCATCTACCTCAAAATAATATCCATTACCACAAGGAATTTCTGAAGAAGTAAATGTACCATCATTGGAGATTATGACATTCCCATCACCATCAACAATATTATAAGGTGCATTTCCTCCTGCTATTTCAAAACTTATAGTTACGTCTGTATTATTAGCATTTATAGTTTCTACAACATTATTTACAACTGGAGCTTCATTTACAATAACCTCCATTGTACCAGATACGGTACCTATACAATTTTCATCCGTCAAATTGGAAATTGAGTATATTGTATTTTCACTTGGAGTACTCGTGTATGTATAGGTATTTGAAACTACATCAGTTACATTTATTGTATTTGTAGAGCCCCCAGCGTCTTCAATAATATCTATGGAATATGGCGGATCTCCAGTAAATAGGATAGTAACATTTGTTTCTTCGCCTATACATATTGTGTCCGATCCAACAATAGAGGCCGTAGGAATTTCATAGAATACTGCTGGTACTAATCCAGAAATGGCTAAACAAGCATCATCCAATTCAACTAAGCCACCAGATGCGTTACCAACTATAACTGCAACGTTATAAATGTCGCCAAAAGTCATCGTCAAATTATCATAAGCAAAAACACCTGTTGCGTTTTGCTCCAAGACAACAAGCGAAGCTAAATCATTGAGATTCCCTAAGTACAATATATAATTCAATGCATCATTACCATCCAGGAATTCACCTGTTGGATCGTAACTAACATTAATCAGATCTCCTCCACATATTTCGTAAGATATATCATTGATCGATCCAACCATCGATAAACACTCACATTCCACAGGTACTGAAGTCTCTACAAGTATAGTATCACATAAATTGATATCAATTACCTGGAAGCTATATGTACTATTCTCTGGTATAAAGTTCGATAAGAATTGATTTCCTGTTATAGAACCACTACCTGCAGGCAATACTTCGTATGAATTTGAATCTCCATCATTGATATCAAAACTTACCTGAAATTGATCGCCCGTATTATTACATGAGGTAGAAACATTCGCAACAGTTGGAGCATCATTTACTACTACATCCACACAAGTATTTATAGCAACTTCACAGTTCGCATTAAACACAGATGTGAAACAGTAATTTGTAGTACTAACAGGATTTACATTGTATACATAATTTGTAGCCTGTATACCTGAAAGGGTATCAATATTAACCCCATCTGTAACTACAATAGAATAAGGTGCTGCACCTGCAATGAAATCAACATTTATTCCATATTGGTCTCCTATACAAATCTCCCCTCCCGCTCCAATAGTTGCAGCCGGTAGTTCATTGTATCGAACTGGTGAACCTTGGGCAACAGCTAAACACAAATCGTTTAGATCCACATTGCCTGTACCATCATCATCTCCGGTAATAGCAGAGATATAATACGTTTGACCCAATACCATACCTAAAGCAGCATCAAAACAGAATTCAGGACTTGAATTAAATGCCAAAGGATTTTGAAGTGAAAGACCAGAACCTTCATGTAATACGAACTGAAGAATGTCATTCGTACTTAACACCTCTGATGAATTGTCATAAATAGCAGTTGCACAATCAGGAACACAAATGTTTAAAACATCTTGGTTCATCTCGCCCACATCATTACCACAATTACAAACGAAAATACCCGATACATCTACTGTATCACATCCATTAGCATCAAAAACCTCAAAGTTATAAGCTGTTCCACTTAAAATAGGATTACTTGTAAACATGTTTCCTGTCAATATACCTGACCCAGCAGGAAGTACCGTATAGGTCGAAGCATCTCCAGCATTTATTTCAAATGATACGAAGTATTCCGTATCATCATTAGGATCACATGAGTTGTCTATATTTGATACAATTGGAATTGTATTCTCTTCTACAATTACAATACCACCGACTGTTCCTGCACATCCATTCCCATCAGTTTGAGTAAGTAAAGACACTTCTCCAGGAGTACAAATCTCAAGTAAGTAATTTATATCTGTAATACCTGTCAATGGAGCTTGTGCAACATTATCAATCGCATATTGAATGGTAAATGGTGCTTGCCCAGTAAAGAGAACATCTAATTCAACACATGCTCCACTACCCTCACAAATTGACCCATTACCACTAAGAGTAGCAGTAGGTATAGCGTAATTAGAAAGAGTCCCCGTACCTGTACCTGCAGAGGTACATCCATTTCCATCAGTAACCTGAACAATTGTATATGTTCCAGAATCAAGAACTGGTATTACGGCCGGTGAGTTGTTATATGTTATTGTGAATTCGTTTACTCCATCATGAGAAACAGTAACTGTCCACGGAGATTGACCCGACAATACTAAATCAAGGTTCAAGGAATCTAAAGATTCTACACATTGAAGCAAATCTCCTGATATATCCGCTGTTGGATTCTCATTAACTGTAATATCTAAACAAGATTGGTTCGTACCACATTGATTATAAAATTCTACACATAGCTGATTTGTTCCAGAGGAATTCCAGAGGATATCAACATTAGAGGTACCCTGCCCCGCAGTAATACTTCCGTTGGCAGGAACTAACCAAAATATAGAATCTACATCAGAACCTGCTGTTATTGAAAATGAGCCTGTATCGTCAACACAATAAATGTCATTGCCCACAATATCATCTATATTTGGTTCTGTGTTTATTGTTATGTCTTGACAAAGCTGATTTGAAGGACCACAACTATTCTCAGCGACTACACAAATTTGCACGCTATCAGCACCTGTAAAATCAACCTGAATCGTATCGCCCAAGTTATTAAAAGAAGCGCCACCACTTACATTCCAAGTATAAGTAAATAGGTCAGAAGTAGGACTAAGAGTGTATACCACAGATGTGTCTGATGAACAAACTATTTGGGCACCAATAAGAGTATCCAAAACTGGTGCCTCACCAATAACTATATTTAAACAATCTAAGAATGATGTATCACAATCATTATATGCTCCTACACAAACTTCACCAACACCTAAACTATCCCATGTTACAACTATAGTATCTCCACTTGCATTTGCAATGAACTGACCACCTAGGACACTCCATGCAAATCCGTCTTGTGAAGCTCCAGTTGATGAAGGAATCACCGAATAAGTACCTGTCTGACCGACACCACAAATTTCATTATCTCCACTTGCATTAGGTGTATTTGGAAATGCATTATCTTCTATAACAGTAACTGTAACCATATCCTCACAGGTAACTCCTGCGAAAGATTGAGAAACAGTTAAGGTATAATCACCAGGCATATCAACATCTATAGTTAATAGTGTTGGGTCTGTAATTATTCCAGGACCAGTCCATAAATAAGTTAATAGTCCTCCAGATTCTGGAACACTGGTCGAAAGTGATCCATCTAAAGTTATTATGGTATCTGCACCACAACCTATAGGATTTGGATCTAATATATTAGCCTCGGCATATAAAATCGTTAATAATAACTGATCTGATACATCACAACCATTGGCATCCTGATAATCATAAAAATAAGTCCCACTTGCACAATATTCAGCGCCATTAAAGTCATAAGGACACTGATCCTCGCAAATAGTTATTAGATCGAAATTGGGCGGTGTAAATGGGTGTATTCCTACTATCAAAGTAACAGACGAGTCACATCCTAACCATGAGGTATAATCACAGGTATAAGAACCTGCATTACCTATAAAGTTGAAACATTCCCATGAGGTAGACTCCCCCAAACAAATGAATTCATTTTGAGGTGGATTTACCAATGGAACACTTGTGATTGGACCAAGCGTAACAGGTGGTGCTTCTGCACATTCATTTGAACCAAGAACCTGCAATACACTTACACCTGCTGATGTATAATCAATTGAAATACAATATTGAGATGCATCTGCATTCAAACCAAGATCTGTTATTGTACCTAAGCTAGCACCTAACCAAGACCAGTCATAATCTTGAATTCCAATTCCTACATCTATACAATAGACTAATCCTGATGCTCCAGGACAAACTTCTGTAGGGCCAGTTATTGGACCTGTTAAGTCTGGATCAACAGATGGTGGTCCTCCATTTAAAACGTTTACATCATAAGCACATAATGCACCGGAGAAACCATCAAGCATAATATAGTAAATATTACCCGGTGTTAATCCTGTTGCATTTAATGTAAAATCCTGCATAGCTGCATTTGAGAAACAATTGGAAACAGGTGTAAAACCACTTAAGGTTGAACAATCTGTAACTTCCCACATTACGCCTTGGAGTGAATTTCCATTAGTTCCCCCTTCACACATTGAAGGAGAAATCTCTATTTGCATGTCCGTAACATTTGCAACAAAAGAAAACCATTGGTTATTCTCACAAGAAGAATTTGGACAATCTGGTGCTTGTGAAAATGGACAAGGATTAGAAGGTGGAGATGCAATAGTTTGACCTGAATATTCATCAAGTTGATTGATATTACAAATCAAAGGAGCTGTAAAACATCCATCTGTACCCGTTGAAGGTGGATCAACTTGGGCATTTACTATAGTTGAGAATAGGCAAAGTATAAGTATACTTGTCCTGAATAATCGCCATTTTGGACTCATAGTACTATTTCAATTTTAATCATAACCGAATCTAACCTTGATTCAATACCGATTCAAGGTGATTCAAAATTGGTGTATTAATGAAATAGAGGTCTGTGTGTAGTTTTTATTCTTTTAAATTAAAACAAGATCTCAAGCATTGTTAGGGATCAATTTTGGGATCTATGTTTTTAAACAGGGAACTTCTAAACTAAATAAAATACTGACATCAAGCAACTTATAGAATAAGTTTTAAATGTTAAAAAAAAAGCGTCATTGAAATAATTCAATGACGCTTTTTAGTCAAAAGGTATTTTTTCTTAACGGGTCAAAGCAATATCGCCTTTTAGGATCTCTTTGCTACCGTCAATCATCTCGACTTCCATGTAGTAAACATAGACTCCAGATTGACAATTCTGGCCCTTGTAAGTACCATCCCAATAGTCCGATCCCGACTGAGCAGGGAGGAAATTAGTGATTTCATAAACTTTCGTACCCCAGCGATCAAAAATCTCAAAAGATGTTATACTCTGAACGAAGCTTCCTACAGAAATTTCAAGTAAATCGTTGGCAATATCCCCATTCGGCGAGAATATGGAAGGTACAAAGACAGGACGTTCCTTCTCAACAAAAATACTTAAAGCATCAGTATCCTGACAACCCGCAGCACCAACTGTAACTTCTATGTACATTGTATTTGTTGCTACTAAGGATAATTCATCACAATTTTCACAGTCATTCAAGTCATCTGGATACCAGCTGATATTTGTATTTACCCCTTCATTAAGTAATTGAGCTTGAATAACGATAGTGTCATTGTAACTTACTATTCCATCTTCAACAAACTCTTTATTATTTAGATCTCCGTCTTGAGCCACAAATAATTCTAGTTCTACAAATATCTGCTCTGGATCTTCAATATTTACATTGATTGACTGACTCTCACAACCATTTACGTCCATTACAACAATCTCATAGTTGTCTGCATAAAGTGTATCAAATACATTTATACTTTGGAAATTTTGTCCGCCATCAACAGAATAAAGATAAGGCCCCTGCCCTCCGTCAACTCCTGTAAACAAAATACTCCCATTGTTCGCACCAAAGCAATTTGGATCATCTAAAGTAATTGCAGGAATCAAAGTCTCTACGATATTATCTACTAAAACCTCTGAAGTGGCTTCACATCCAGTCAAGCTATTTTCAACAATTAAGGTATAAGTACCAGCTTCATCCACATTAGCAGTTGAGGCTGTTTGGTCTGCAATTATCGTGTTGTTGAACAACCAAGTATAGTTAAACACTCCTCCTTGTGAAGTCTGAGAACCACCTACATCTAAAATTAGATCATTACAAGTTATTGTTTGGTTGGCTCCTGCATCTGCAACTGGATTAGGATTTACTGTAACTGTCACATCTGTTGTTACGTCTGGACAGCTCGCCTGACCTAAAACAGTGTAGGTAAATTCATAAACTCCCGCTGACTGTCCAAGTACGTTGAATGTTCCCTGGATTGGATTAAACCCAATATAAGCTCCAGCAGCAGTCCATGCGCCACCTGCATCCTCACCATCGATAAGATCAGCAAGCAAAACAGTTTCGTCTGTTCCTTCGCAGAAGACTGGTTCATCAGCAACTGTTCCAGAGAATCCAGTTTCAACTACTATTATTTCTACCTGATCATTTAAATCAACTGTACACATTAGTCCAGTCTCAAGCTCTACAGCAAGGGTCAATTGATAAATACCAGTTGCCTGAGGCTCGAAAGAAATAAGGTCACCATCTTCAACACCAAGTATTTCATAAGACCCTGTCACAGGATCTGTAATAGTCAAATCAAATAAACCACTTACATTGGCAAAAGTGTTTACAAATGCTGTCTCACCTGCACATATTGTGATTGTCTCTTCAACAAAACCAAAGTCAATCTCACAATACACCTGCACAGTCATTGGTGCAGAAACTGCCAGACACTGATCATTTAAGTCTGCAATACCTCCACCAAGGTTATCACCCACAACACCGATCACAAAGTAATCAACACCACAATCCATTACATTCGGATTAAATATAAATTCTGGAGTTTGTGATACAGCTATCGGCGTGTTTAAATTATTCACATCATCGGTCAGGATATAATTAAGAACATCATTTCCATCGAATACAAATGTTGCAATTGGATCAAATGAAATCAAATCACCGTAGCAATAGTTAGTATTATTGGTATCAAAGTCACCGATAGATGTCTGACATCCACATTCAAGGAACACCTCTAACTCAACTACATCACAATTGTATTGATCAGAAATATAGAAGGTCTGATTAACACCACCTGCAATTTGATCACATGCAAATGGGAAGGAGACAAACTGATTAGCAGTAATCGTTCCAAGTTGAACTCCATTTACATCAACTACAGTATATGTAACTTGGTCTCCACCATTAATTTCAAATTCTACAACTAATTCTTCCGTATCAAAATCTTCAA
>JBELIG010000028.1:16419-22348 GCA_042091035.1 Sphingobacteriales bacterium
TCTCCACCATTAATTTCAAATTCTACAACTAATTCTTCCGTATCAAAATCTTCAATAACATAATCATTTGAAACCACCGGAGTTGTATTGACCTGGATGGTTGCAGAACCAGAAACTGTCCCTATACAAACCCCCTCACTATCCACTACAGAAACAAGTGAATAATTAGTTGTAACTATTGGCGATAGGGTAATTATATCAATTGGATTATTTAGAGTATAGTCCGTTGTAGTATTATCACTATCATTTAAAAGTGCTACTGTCCAAGGACCTACTCCTGAAGTAAATTCAATATTCAAATCCATAGAATTACCCAAACAAAGATCGCCTCCTCCAGATAAAATCGAGTTAGGAACCTCATAGAAGGCAACCTGCTCCGTACCTGCAATACTAAAACAAGGGTCGGTCAAATCAACATTGCCATTTACATCAGCATCACCTGCTATAGCAGATATAGTATAAGATTGACCATAGCTTAAGGTGTCTAAAACAAATTGATTAGCAGCATTTGCATACTGAACTGGAACACCATCTCCATTATGTAAAATATATTGAACGAGGTCATTACCATCTAGCTGATTAACTATGCCTGATGGGTCAAAAGAAACCGTGTCGTTACATACCTGATTTACATCTGGCGCTATTGCTCCAACATTTGTAATACATGGACAATCCGTAGAAGCTGCCTCTACAATAACTGGTCCACATCCAAACTGATCATCAACGGCAAAGTAATATCCATCACCACAAAGAATATCAGTTGATATATACTGCGTTCCACTAAAATTCTCCGTAGTTCCATCTGCAAATGTAATAATGTAATCACCAGAACCTCCTGTTATGTCAAAAGTCACTGTTACAAAAGTATTATTTGCGTTTATTGTCGTATTAACATTTGAAACCACTGGAGTAGTGTTTACTTGGATGTTTGCAGAACCAGAAACTGTACCCGCACAAACACCCTCACTATCCACAACAGAAACAAGCGAATAATTAGTTGTAACTACAGGCGACAGCGTAATTATATCAATTGTAGTATTTAGAGTATAGTCCGTTGTAGTATTATCAATGTCATTCAAAAGTGCTACTGTCCAAGGACCTACTCCTGAAGTAAATTCAACATTCAAATCCATAGAATTACCCAAACAAAGATCGCCTCCTCCAGATAAAATAGCATTAGGAACCTCATAGAAGGTAACCTGCTCCGTACCTGCAATACTAAAACAAGGGTCGGTCAAATCAACATTGCCATTTACATCAGCATCACCTGCTATAGCAGATATAGTATAAGATTGACCATAGCTTAAGGTGTCTAAAACAAATTGATTAGCAGCATTTGCATACTGAACTGGAACACCATCTCCATTATGTAAAATATATTGAACGAGGTCATTACCATCTAGCTGATTAACTATGCCTGATGGGTCAAAAGAAACCGTGTCGTTACATACCTGATTTACATCTGGCGCTATTGCTCCAACATTTGTAATACATGGACAATCCGTAGAAGCTGCCTCTACAATAACTGGATCACAATTATTAAAATCATCCACAACAAAGTAATATCCATCACCACAGGTAATGTCAGCTGAGATATATTGAGTAGTATTTATTGTATCAATTGGTCCATTTGCATCAGAAATCACATACGGCAGAGAACCGCCACTAATGTCTATAGTAACTGTCACAAATGTATTATTAGCATTAATAGTTGTATCAACCCCAACAACGATAGGAGCATCATTCACAACTACATCGGCATTGCCAGTAATCGTAAGATCACAGTTGTCATTAGAACCTGAGAAAACAGTATAATCGGTATTCGCCGTCGGTGTTACTGTATGGATATATGGACTTGTATTTATACCCGTAATTATTTCAGATGTCGTACCATCAAAAATCTCAACTGTATAAGGAGTGGGTCCTGTAAATTCTAAAGTAAGGTCCGTAGACTCGCCATCACAAATATCCGTACTTCCGGATAGTGTAACTGTAGGAATTTCATACCAGACGACCGGTACACCTGCAGTAATATCTAAACATAGATCACCTAAGTCTGGGATACCCCCATCATCATTACCAACAGCTGCAGCAATATAATAAGTGTTACCATATGTCATTGACGGCAAAAAGCTAAATGAAGGTGCTGCTGCATTTGTTTGAATAACACTGCCAGCGACATCTATCTGATCTTCATAAAGGAAGTAACCTAAAACATCATCACCGTCAAGGAATTCACTACCAGCTGCCTGATATTCAAGATCTATTGATCCATCACCACAAGTAGTAGCACTCGCTTCTACAAGTACTCCGACATCTGAAAGACAAGGACAATCAATTGGATTTATATCTTCAATAATAACAGATCCACAGAAACCATTCGTAAGCTCGAAACTATATGGATTTCCGTCTGGAATTATATTTGACACAAACATTGTGTCACCTATAATAGATCCTGTACCTGCAGGAAGTACTTCATAGGTAGTTGGATTTCCTCCTACAATTTCAAAACTTACTGTATATCCATCTGCTGTATCATTACAGGCAGTCTGTACATTAGAGAATGAAGGAACTTCGAAAACTTCTACTTCTACAGTCTCATTTTTAGCTTGAGAACATACAGCAATATTAAACGTATTGAACACCTCAGTGAACGTATAATTAGTCAATTGTGTAGGACTTACTGTTAAAGTATAAGGATTATCTTGAATTCCATTCAAGGTATCTATAGTTCCTGAAACATCATCTGTGTATACTAAACTCCAAGGCGCTTGTCCTGCTGTAAACGAAATTTCAATATTATGAGATTCACCTAAGCAAATTGTATCATTTAGAGAAACCGTAAAATCAGGAATTTCATAAAATACGACAGGTGTACCCTGAGCTACTTTTAAACAAAGATCGGATATATCCACAGATCCTACACCCGAACCATCATCAGCACCACAAATAGCAGATATATAATACGTCTGACCATAATTCATACTTGATGAAACAAATGAAAAGTCTGCACTTGTATTAAAGGCAATTGGACTAACCAAAGAAAGACCATTACCCGCATGAAGCACAAATTCTATGATATCACCTGAAGGTAAAAACTCAAGAGTAGGATCGTAAGTTGCTGAGGCAACACTAGGATCACATACCTCTATCAAATCTTGCCCCATGGTACCAACTTCGTTCACACAGTTACAAACATGTACACCATCAACAAGGAATACATTACAATTATTCGAATCAAATACTTCGAAACTATAAAAAGATTCACTTAGAATCGGTTCACTTGTGAATACGTTTCCAACTAAAGTACCTGTTATACCTAATGAGGAGTTTATCGTGTAAACACCTGTACCACCAGTAATCGTAAATTCGATCTGATAATTTGCCCCATTTACATCACAAATCGGCGTTATATCTCCTACACTTACAACTTCAAAATTTTCTACATTCACAATTCCAGAAGCTGCACCTTCACAACCGTTTCCATCAACCACACTTGTCAATTCAATTGCTCCGGGCTGACATATCTGAAGCATGTATGGACTTGTCATTATACCCGAAACCGGTACTTGAGAAACATTATCAATGGTATATTCTATTGTCCAGCCGGGTGCTTGATCCAATGCTACCTCTAGCATTACACAATCACTTGACCCTTCACAGATACCTCCTGACCCCGCAAGGGTTGCTGTTGGAGATATATACGGCGTTAAAGTAACTACTCCAGTACTTGTTCCAGAACAACCATTCATATCCGTAATCGTACCAATTGAATAAGCACCTTCTCCCGTTACAGTGATTTCACCAGGTGAAGCAGTAAAATTATATGTATCTACTGGAATTCCATTTTGATCTAAAACTTCTATATCCCATGGCCCCTGACCGCTAAGAGTAACATCTAAAGTTGCTTCATCAGATCCACTTGGACAGAAATTAATAGTCTGATCAGTCAAACTTGCTGTAGGTAGTTCTACTACCTCAACACCAAAACAAACTGGCACTGCAGAACCACATAAATTGGAAACTTCAAAACATACCTCATCATTACCAGCCGCAGTCCATTCTACTGTTATTTCTATTGTATTAGGATTTAGCGTTATAGTACCTAAGCTATCCGTTACAGTAGTTAGAATACCCGTTACAAAAGGATTGTCTTCAATTGAATAGGTAGTAGATTCTCCAACACAAACAATAGCATCACCTGAAACTGTAGGCGTTGCTGGTATAAGTGTCAAACTCACAGTTTCACAATATTCCGGAGAGAATCCACATTCACTTTCTCCTATCACACAAATATCTACTGTATCAGCCGTTGCTGTCGTAAAATCTACTGTTAGCTGAGACGTCGTGGCATCAGTTATGAAACTAGCACCATTTGAAACTGTCCAAGTATAGGTCCATCCATTGTCCAAAACATTGTAAATGCCCATATCATCGGTTTCACAAGCAATAGCTGAGCCTAGAATATCGGTCACTACAGGAAGATCAATTACTGTAACATTCAAACAAGTATATGCCGATGTATCACAAATATTATATGCTGCCAAACAAATCTCACCAGAAGTTGCCCAGTCAACTGTTGCAACATCATTAGTTACACTGAATGTTCCTCCTGTTACAGTCCAGGTATAACCATCAGGATCAATACCTGTTCCTGCGGGAATGATCGAGTAATCTTGACTTCCAGGACCACAAATAGTGTCTATACCAACGAGGTCTACAGGATCTGGGAATGCAGCATCTTCAACTACTTCAACTGAATATGTAGAAGAACAAGAGAAATCTACGCCTGAAAGAGTACTAATTGTAGTTAAGGTAAGGGTATAAGTTCCAGGTTCGTCGACCTCAATATTCGCTAAAGTCGGATCTGAGGTAATATTTCCTCCACTTGATGCAGTCCAGCTAAATGTAGATTCTCCAAGTACTTCTTCGATAAGTGATGAATCTCCATAAAGCATTAGTAAAGCTCCAGGTCCACATGATAGAGTATCTGGAGCAACAATGTAAGCTTCATTCTGATAAACATAAAGTAATGAAGTACTTTGAATGGTACAACCACCACAATCCGAATTTTCAGAATCAGCTGTAATAGAAGTAATAGTCGAAGGATCACCAGTTACGAGT
The DNA here is from genome assembly GCA_042091035.1 of Sphingobacteriales bacterium. Classification (GTDB taxonomy): domain Bacteria; phylum Bacteroidota; class Bacteroidia; order Chitinophagales; family Saprospiraceae; genus AM-2324. Next base: position 21,544 of record JBELIG010000028.1, read on the forward strand.
TGACCATAAAAATCATATGGTAGATCGGATTCACATATGTGTACGTGAGGAACTAAATTAATCTCAGACTCACATCCAACAATGTTTATAGACACTATTGAATCACATCCTAAATAATTTTGGTAGGGATACCAATACATGCCTGGATCGTATGCTATATTATTAGGAGAAGGGAAAGGTAGATCTACTGTGGTTGGAAAAGGTCCAGTACAAATTGTTTCTTCAGGTAATTCAGTTGAGATTTCTTCTGAATTAACATCCAGATCTGAGGTAGTTGCAGGAAAACAAGAATCGTCGCTCGGATCAAAAGCAGTTACTTCAACATTTCCCGCTCCAGTACCTACAATAATCGCATCAATACAAACTTGTTGAGGAGATGAATTTGAAAAATACGGTAATCCCAATGCATTAACCGATCCTGTACAATTGAATGTATAATATTCAATAAAGTTGAAAGCAGGCAGATAATCAACACAATATTGTACAGGTGAATTAGTAGGACATAAATCCGTTAGACCTGTAGGAGTTAGAAGTGCAGGGTTAGCTGGAGGTGGAGAAGGGGCAACAGAAATTAAAAATTCACAAGTGGAACCATTTATTCCATCAAACATTATAGTGTATATTCCAGTCGGTTCCATACCTGAAATGGTCAAAGTAAATGGATCTGGATCATTATTAGGATAGTTTTGAGAAAAACAATTGGAGACAGAAACGAATCCAGACTCATTATTACAATCACTTATTTGAAACACTTCACCTTGAAGACCGAATTGATCTGTTGTACCTGGCGCAGGAGATCGGAAGA
>JBELIG010000264.1:0-1492 GCA_042091035.1 Sphingobacteriales bacterium
TAATACCTTCAGCCATTGCTAGTAAGTCTTCCTGTCCTTCCAACTGCTTCAAATTACCCATAACAGACTCTAACTGAGCCTGAACACTTCTTACCTTAACGATAGAATTATGAATTTCGCGTACATTTTCATCTAATTCTTTCAACAGATCTTGTTGTAAAGCATAATCAGAATCTTTTGCATCTATGCGAGGATCTGCAAGCACCTGAATATCTACAACCTCTTGTAGACTATCATAGTGTATTGTGGCAGTGTAGACCCCAGGGCCTACTGTAGAGCCATATGGACTGCCGAAAATAAAAATTCCATCTACCCCAGGAACTTCAGCTCTTCTTAAGTCCCAATTAAAACGGTTTATTCCTTTTACAGAAGACAATACTGGAGCAGGCACAGGGCCACCAACCCAAGAATAAAAGTTCTCATTCGCTTGATTGGAATAAGATCGAATTAGGTCACCATTAGCATCTCGAATTTCCATCCTAAGCGAATCAGTTTTCTGAAAATCAGCAGGTAAATGATAATCTAGGAGTACACCTGCAGGTGGATTCTTTCCAACATCGCCTCTTCCTTGTCCCCCTAATACAAACTTATAGTTTGCTTTGGGATTGAACATCCTAAAGGCCATTGAATCCAAACCTTGTGCACTTTGCTGTATAGCGGCAATATCATCTAATATCCAAAATCCACGACCTGAAGTTGCTGCAATAAGGTCATTGTCCTTTATGATCAAATCAGTTACAGGACAAACCGGTAAATTTGATTGGTAAGGCACCCAGTCCTCTCCATCATTTAGACTAATAAACAAACCACGTTCTGTACCTGCATAGAGCAAACCCTCTATTAGTGGATCTTCTCTGACAACACGAACAAAATCACTTCCTGAAATATTTGCACCAATATTTTCCCATGTAGCTCCGTAATCTTTAGACACAAAAACAAAAGGTCTGTGGTCTCCAAATTTATATCGGGTAAGTACTGCATACACTTTGGATGCATCATGAGGAGAAACTTCAATAGCGTTGACCAAAGATTCCCCTTCCATCAAAGGACTAATATTTTGCCATTCTCCGTCTTTAGTTCTTCTGACATGAATCAATCCATCATCTGATCCAGCATATAGCAAATCGGGCTCATGGATAGAATTAGATAGATAGGAAATCGTATTATATACTTCGCCACCGGCAGCCTCATTGGTAAATGGAACCCCCATAGAATGGTGTCTACTGCTGTCATTCCTTGTAAGATCAGGGCTTATTACTTCCCAGGAGTAACCTCCATCTCTACTTTCTAACACCACATTAGCTCCATGATATAAGACATTTTTGTCCTTTGCATGATTGATCAGCGGGTTGTTCCAATTCCATCGGTAAGGCTGATCCTTAGGCTGATTACCGAGATTTATAGCTGGATAAGCCATAATATCCTTTGTTGTCTTTGTTTGCACATCATAGGCATCGATAAAACCTTGAATGCTGGTACCATAAGTTACTCT
>JBELIG010000029.1:0-21834 GCA_042091035.1 Sphingobacteriales bacterium
TGAAATTTATTTATAATATTTTATACTCTTTGTTTTTTTTTCTATATAATAATATTATTTTTGAAAATAGTACAAAATCCACGGACCATGAACCTTTCTACTCTTATGCAGCGTGCTGCAAGAATATGCAGTTTTCTGCTCGTTATGCTGTTTTCGACCAATTTATTTGGTGTTGATTATGTCAAGGTCGTAAGACTTGAAGTCCAGATAGGTGATACACTTGTTTATGACTTTTATGCAGAATGCCTTACTTCGCCACCAGAAATAGAGTTTCATACTTTCAATCCGATCTTTGGAAATGCGACAATTGATCCTGGGTTTAATAATCCTTGGCATTATGGTCAGTGTTTTTCAGGAACTCATACCGTAGAATATATACCTAACGTAAGTCAAGTCCAGCGAGATACTTTTTATATAGCATATGATATTAAAAATTCTGACAATCTTATAGATGAATATTTCGATATTATTATTATCGATATCGTTAGTAATTCCATAAGGGCGAATAATGATTATGCGACCACGACAATCAACAATTCTGTTACGATTGACGTCCTAGCGAATGATGAATCTGATTTTGATGGAGTTGTTTTAGATTTCATTGCCTTGCAAAATAATGGTTCTTGTACTACCGACTCAAACAATAATCTAGTCTTTACACCTGCACAGGATTTTCATGGGGTTGCTACTATTGAATATACTGCCTGTAATAGTGATGGATCTTGTGATGTAGCATCAGTATATATTGGAGTTGATAATGAGCTCTCTGAAACTTTGGATCTCTTTGTCCATGAAAATAAGGATTTGGTTGTATATGACGCTTTAGAAGATTATTCAGTTTCAACTGCACCTTTGCATGGTACATTTGAGTACCTCCCAGATTATGGTTTTCATTTGTATACTCCAGATTTAGGGGTAGTGAATGTTACGGATGTTGTAGTTTTACAAGCGAGCAGTGGAGACTCTATTATAGAAAAGGAGTTAATTTTTGATATCATTAATAATCCAACACCAAATATACTAACGAAAGAAGATAATTTCTGGGCGTGTGAGTCGGATTATATTGATTTTTCTGTGCTTTCAAATGATCTTATTCCTTCTATGTCTATTGCAATAGTAGGTCAACCTACTTATGGCGAGTCAAATTATCTAGGCAATGGACAAATGGATTACAGTGTATACCCAGAAACAACTGCAAAGAAAAGAGATGTAGCCATTTATAGAGCTGCTGCTTTCAACTGGTCTTGGATAGAATATTCTAAAATAAATTTCCATATTGATGAGTTCCTTCCCAATGAAGTCACTTACAAATTAAAGACTACTAAAAACGTACCCTTGGTGCTTGAGTATAATACATTGCTTATGCACCCCATAGAGATGTCCGTAGAGTCTGAACCAGCTATGCCTGGCGCTCCTCAATTAGAGTTGCTAGAAAATAGTTATACATGGAATAATCAAACCTGTACTGGCGGACGTATGGTTGTTTTTACACCATTGCCCGATATGGCTTACACAGAAGAGTTTAAACTTGTATATAGTCCAGGAAATGATAACGAATACACTATAAAGGTAGAGGTAGAGGTTGTCGACGGTGAAGATAATGCAACACTTGATTGTATAGGAAATAATTGTGTTTGGCCGGGGGATATGGATAATAATGGTGTTGTTGATGCTAGAGATATTCTACTATTAGGATATGGGATAGGATCTGTTGGTACACCTAGAGAGGCTGGTAATAATGAATGGTTTGGGCAATATTCTGATTCATGGGAAGCTCCTGTTTACGGAACACCAATTGATTATAAATATTTAGATTCAAATGGTGACGGACAAGTAGATTACACAGATACTGTTGCTGTTTTTAATAATTATGGCCTAGAAAGTGATATATACCCTTCCAGAATTTATGGTGTAGGAAATGTAAATGTTGATGCTAGTTATGGAGAAGGCACTATGTTAGAACGTGCACCATTATATTTTTTCCCACATCCTGATAATCCTTATGGAGATCTATATATAGGTGATGTTTTATTATCAGATATACATCTAGGTATTAGAGAAAAACAAGCTAGGGATATTCATGGATTAGCCTTTACCTTAACTTATGAAACTTTGCAATTGGATTCTACTTCAGTTAGCATTAATTTTGATAAGAGTTCATGGCTGACTCAGAATTCTTCAGTTATTGAAATGACTGAATCTCCGAAGAATGGATTTCTAGATGCTGCTTTAACAAGAACACATTCCAATAGTATTTCTGGATTTGGTAAAATTGGACAAGCAGAGTTTATAATTATTATAGATGTAGATGGTGTCAAATCCGATAGGACTGAGATGGAATTCAAGATGGATGGTATTACAATTATGGATGGTAGTGGGGAGTTAATGCATTACCCACCAACAACATTTTCTGTTCCTGTCTATACGGGTAATACAGAACATATAAGTCCTACTTTATTAGCTTATCCCAATCCTACAGAAGGCGTTTTTAATCTTCACTTAAATGGAGGTTTAGATAAGATTATTGAGAGTTATGAAATATTTTCTTTGGACGGAAAGCTCGTAAAGAGTGAAAATTCGATTAATTCAAAATCAAGAATGATTGATCTTTCTGGTAACACAGCTGGTGTATATGCTGTCAAAGTTATTACAACGACTGGTATAGTTCTTAATCAAAAGATAGAGATTATTGAATAATTAGCTATACAGAATATAGCACCTAGCTAATAAAAAAGCCTTTTGCAAAGTTTGCAAAAGGCTTTTTTATTGAGAAAGGCTAACCAGAAAATCTGATTAGCCTTAAATGCTCATGGGATTATAAAAAAAATATAATCTAATCTAATTGGAAAACAACACTTTGTCAAGTTTTTTAGCACGATATGTCCGATGAATGGTACATTAAAGTCTTTTTTTGTTTACAATCTCTAGAAGATCATCTTTATAGTTTTTGCCAATAGGGAGATTTTTTGTTTGTCCCTTTTCCGTAACCTCCACCATATTTCCAACAAGAGCATTGATCTCATCTAAATTGACGATATATGATCTATGTATCCTTTTGAATATATTTGAAGGCATCTTCGCTTCTAAACTTTTCATAGTCTGTAAGGTGATAACTCGACTATCTTTGCAGCGAATGATTACATAATCTTTTAGACCTTCTATATAGATGATTTCCGAGTAATGTATCTTGATCAGTTTTTTATCTGATTTTACAAATATAAAATCATCTTTCTCTCCATCGGGGTTGTCAACGATTTCTGCTGTTTCCGAAGTATCTCCCGAAAGAAGTTGTTGCATTTCTAATGCTCTATTTACGGCTTTCATAAACCGATCCAATGAAATAGGCTTTAATAAATAGTCTAAAGCATCTAACTCAAATCCCTCTATGGCATAATTGGGATATGCTGTAGTGAATACAACCATCGGAGGATTACTTAGTGATTTCAAGAAATCTGTTCCGGTAATTTGTGGCATTTGAATATCCAGGAACATTAAATCAATCTTATTGCTTTGCAATTCATTATTTGCCTCCAAGGCATTACTACATTTTGCAATTAAATTGAGTTCAGGAATTTGTTCGATATAGGTTTCAAGTATATCTCTTGCCAACGGCTCGTCATCTACAATTATAGTGTTTAGCATATTTATTTATTTTAGTCTAAGTTCATTAATAATTTGATCTCGTAGGTCTTTGGACTTTCCTTGATCTCCAATTTATATTTATTGGGATACAATATTTCCAATCTTCTTTTTACATTAACCAAACCTATACCACCACTTTTTACTTTTCTGGAAATACTAGGTATCTGGCTTTGCTTACTGTTTACTACTGAAAATTGAATGTCAGTATCTTGGATATCTAAGAATATGTGTACAAAGCCTTCTTCAATATTTGCATTAATTCCATGCTTGAAACTGTTTTCTATAAACGCTATAAAAAGAAGCGGTGCAATTTCTTGATTTCTTATTTGTCCTTTCACATTCAATTGTACGTCTATACCTTGAGGTTGTCTAAGCATTTCAAGCTCTAGATAATTCTGTAAAAAGTTAATCTCTTTCCGCAGGGTTACCTTTTTTTCATTACACTCATAGAGCATGTAACGCATCATCTCAGAAAGTTTGAGTACGATTTCTGGTGCTTTTTCGGACTTTTTAAGTGTTAAGGCATATAAATTATTCAGGGTATTAAACAAGAAATGCGGATTTACCTGTGTTTTCAGAAATTGAAGTTCAGACTCAATATTCTTCCGCTCTAGTTCCTGTGTTTGCTGATTCTGCCTAAGCCAGTCTGTGACGATATTAAGCATAGTACTTATACTCACAATCAAAAAGGATTGACCGAATGCCCAGTTGATATTTTTAAGGATATCGTACTGAATATCTTCGTATGCAAAAAATATAAAGTAGGAGGCTAAAGACTGTATTGGTGTCACAATACCTACCATGAGTAATAAACTACCCAAATACGTAAAGTAGTTTTTAGTCCTCAAAAAGGAAGGTATAAGATATAATAGGTTCAAATAAACCAATATTCCGTAGAAAATTAAGTTTGCAAATTCATTTGAAAGCGCAATTAAGCTTAATCCTTTTCCATCAGTCAGATTAAGTCCTAGGAATAATACAATCCAAAAAGCACTATGATATATATAGCGATTCGTTGCAACATTATAAGCCTTGTCTGTTATGTTTTGCATGCATTAAAATTAACAGCTCCAAAATATATTCTTTTCACTACAATTTTAAATCGAATGGATGTACTATGAGTTTAATCGGATTAAATAGGCTTTTTTTTCTATGATTTTTTGAGCAAAAACATAAATACTAATATTTTAAACATATTCTTATATTTGGGCTTCAATTAAATTTTTTAACTATTAACCTGCTTAATTATGAAAGCTTTTGTTTTTCCTGGACAGGCTTCTCAGTTTGAAGGAATGGGGAAGGATATGTATGAATCATCAGACCTTGCAAAGGAAATGTTTGATCGTGCAAATGAGGTATTAGGCTTTGATATAACTAAGGTTATGTTCGAAGGAACTGCTGAAGAACTTAAAGAAACTAAAATCACTCAACCAGCTGTATTTTTACATTCTGTAATAAAGGCTAAGCTGGCTGGAGCGGATTTTAAGCCTGATATGGTAGCTGGGCATAGTCTGGGTGAATTGTCAGCTCTAGTAGCTGTAAATGCTTTATCCTTTGATGATGGTCTAAAGCTTGTTCAAAAGCGAGCTAATGCTATGCAAAAAGCTTGTGAGGCGGAGGAGAGTACCATGGCAGCAATTGTAGGTCTTGAAGATCAACAAGTTGAAGATATCTGCAATGAGGTGACAGAAGTAGTTGTTGCAGCAAATTTTAACTGTCCTGGTCAGGTAGTTATTTCAGGTTCAATAGAAGGGGTAAATAAGGCTTGTGAAAAATTAAAAGAAGCTGGAGCCAAACGAGCAATCGTTCTTCAGGTTGGAGGCGCCTTCCATTCTCCCTTAATGTTGCCCGCTCAAGAAGAACTTGGAAAAGCAATTGATGATACGGATTTCTCTGCACCCGCTTGTCCTATTTATCAAAATGTTACAGCTAAGGCAACTACAGATGTTGAAGAAATAAAATTGAATCTTAAAAAACAATTAACAGGTTCAGTTCGTTGGACTGATACCATGAAGCAGATGATTGCAGATGGTGCTAGTGAATATATCGAAGTAGGTGGAACTGGAAAGGTTTTGAGAGGATTCATTATGAGAATCGATAGACGATTTCCAAATTCGGCCTTATAAATAGAATTTGATGATAGACTACAAACTAAAGAGAGGACAAATTTTAGTTGCTGATCCATTCATGGATGAGTCCGTATTCAAACGGGCAGCAATTTATATGTGTGAGCATAATAAAGAAGGCTCTCTTGGTTTTATTCTTAACAAACAACTAGACTTTGCAATTCAGGAACTAGTTTTAGATTTTCCAGAATTCGATAGTAAAGTATATTATGGTGGCCCTGTATCTACAGATACTATTCATTATATACATACTAAAGGCGATATCCTTGACAATTCAATTGCAATAAATAAAGGGATATACTGGGGAGGAGATTTTGCAAAATTGAAGTTATTCATTGAGAAGGGCTTAATTCAGCCTAATGAAATACGGTTCTACCTTGGTTATTCTGGCTGGGAACCTCAGCAAATAGCTCAAGAAATAGAGGCGGGTTCATGGATCGTAGCCGATACAGATCCAAACTACATCTTCGCCAAACGTTGGTCTGTGCTCTGGAATAAGATTTTAGAAGATGCTGGAGGTTCTAAAGCTTTGATAGCTAAAATGAACAATCCTCATTTCATGATGAATTAAAAAAAAGCCCGCTGATGAGATTATCAGCGGGCTTTTTTTAATTGACAACCAAGGTTGTATCCAATTCAGATAGGCTTTCTTCTTTGGGTAATTCTAAGCCCAGTTCTTCTAAGTACAAATCCCGTACTAAAAAGAAGGAGTCTAATGCTTCAGCTGGCAATGGATCTGGTGGCGGGAATCGGAGCGATAGGTGGTTTACCTGTCTTCCATTCTTCCAAAACCTAAAGCAAACATGTGGACCTGTAGCAAGACCTGTAGATCCTACATATCCTATTACTTGTCCTTGTTTTACATGAGAACCCCGATTTACCCCACTTGCAAATTTTTGCATATGCAGGTATTGCGTAGAATATACTTTATCATGTTTTATCTTGACGTAATTTCCATTTCCACGGGAGTAACCTTTTTTACTTACAATACCATCAGCAACAGCAAATATTGGAGTGCCGTAAGGGGCTGCATAATCCGTTCCTAAATGGGGTTTTACACGTTTTTGAACCGGATGGAATCTTCTTAAATTGTAGCGAGAAGAAATTCTAGAATACTTTACAGGCGCTTTAAGAAATGTCTTTGCCATAGGTCGACCTTGTTCATCATAATAACCTTCAAGACCAGCTTTATCAAAGAAAATTGCAAAGTAATCATTTCCAGATGTTTTATAATGTGCAGCTTTTACCATCTCTATTCCTGCACTTTGTCCATCAACGTATTTCTCATCATAGACTAGATTGAAAATATCTCCTTTATTGATGTGATGAAAATCTACAGACCACTGAAGGGCATCCTCCATTTTTGCAGTCAATTCATAGCTTACTCCGGCATCTGTCATTGCCTGCCAAAGGCTTGACTCAATTGAACCATTGAGTTTGGCAGAATTAATTTCTATTGGTTTTTGTACTAATTCAATATTTTGTTCACCCTTTAGCTCATATACTACATAGGATTCTATATTAGGTTCATATATGAAGTAATCGGCTCCCTTACTTGTATCCTGTGTCAAAAGTGTAAAAGGCTTGTCTGCTCTCAATTGTCGGATATCGAAAACATCTTTACTTTTTATTGCAAGCGCATCAATTTGCTGATAATTTACTCCGTGCTTAAGAAGTATATCTGCAAGGAACTGGTTGCGCTGTATGGTATCTGTAATTACAGAATCAAAGGTGTCTAAAACAAAGCCAAATCGTTCCTCAGGAATGGTAATTAGCAAGGAACCCAATTCTATTTTTGATGCTTTTAGTGCTGAAGCTTGTAGGTTCTCTTTTTTGAAGTCCTTATTTCCTTGAAAGTAAATGGTAAAGGCCGCAATGACTACTAGTACACCTAGGACGGCTCCGTACTTTTTAAAAAATGATTGATTCTTATTTGTCACAATTAAAGTTTTGACTCGGTGCTCTTAATCTATGTAAGGAAGATAGGTGTTAGACAAATATAGGTTATAAGGGTATTAAGCCCAATTATATAATCTAAAAATTCTAACATTAACACTTTTCGAAGGCAAAAATTAATTCACTACCTAGTCGAGCTTTAATAGAGATTTGGGAATTTTCTAAGCGATGGATTTTAAACAAGCCTCTAAATAAGGATTCATATTCTTCTTTACTACCACCAAATGGAGGTCCCTCCATATCAAATTTTCTATTGAATAGTAGACCCATTATATGCCCGCTTTGCACTAATAATTCATAGGCTTTTATGCAATAAGATTTTCTCAGTTCGACTGGTATAGCGCAAAAGAAGGTTTGTTCTATAATAAAGTCAAATTGTTGCTTTATGTCAAAGAAGTTTATGTGGAGTATCTGGTCTTTAGGGAAATTAGGATTTCTTTTTTTAAAAGCCTCTAATGGTTGTTTTGCCCAATCACAAATAAAAACATTCACGTAACCATATTCTTCAAAGAGTGTAGCTGCTTCATAAGCATTTCCAGCCCCAGGGATTAGTATCTTATCTTCCTTAGAACAATTGGTTAACACTAATTCCATAATTGCAGGAGCAGGAGCTTTTAGATCCCAGCCTGTTTGGTCGAGTTGCCAACGGTTTTCCCAGTACTTTTCGTCCAGCATCATTATTTATATTTCTGCTTCAAAATATAAAACATAAGGTAGCGAATTGTTTACTTTAATTTTATCTTTGAGGGCAAACTTAGAATATGTCTGACCAATATAATTATGACAAGCGAGGTGTTTCAGCCACAAAGGATGAGGTTCATCAAGCGATAGAGGGACTTGATAAAGGTCTTTTCGATAAAGCATTCTGTAAGATTTTACCTGATTATGTAGCCGGATCTGCGGAGCATTGTAATCTGATGCATGCAGACACTGCCGGTACAAAGACCAGTTTGGCTTATATGTACTGGAAGGAAACTGGTGATCTATCCGTATGGAGAGGTATTGCACAGGATGCAATTGTAATGAACCTTGATGACATGGCCTGTGTAGGTTGTCTAGATAATATTATTTTATCCTCTACTATAGGTAGGAATAAGAATCTTATTTCAGGAGATGTTATAAAAGAAATCATCCAGTATACGGCTCAGTTTGCCAAGGAGATGAAGGATTTGGGTGTTGAAATTCAGTTGGCTGGTGGTGAAACTGCAGATGTTGGAGATATTGTTCGGACGATTGATGTGGGGTATACAGCTTTTGCTCGAATGAAACGAAGTGATCTTCTGATCAATGATATCAAACCAGGGAATGTAATTGTTTCCTTAAGCTCTTCCGGAAAAGCTTCTTACGAAAATGAATACAATGGAGGGATGGGTTCAAATGGATTGACCTCAGCCAGACACGATGTGTTTTCAAAAGAGTACTTGGCTAAATATCCAGATAGCTCTGATCCAAATACTCCTGATGAAGTAAAATTCGTAGGATCAAAGAAATTGACAGATACTATTAATATCAATGGTGAAGATATTACCATTGGTAAACTTGTTTTGTCACCAACCCGAAGCTATCTTCCGGTTATGCAAAAGGTGTTTTCAGTATTGAAAGGTAAAATAGATGGTATCATTCACTGTACTGGAGGCGGACAGACTAAAGTGGTCAAATTCGTAGATAATGTAAAGGTGATAAAAGATAACCTATTTGATGTACCTCCTTTATTTGAAATGATTCAAAAGGAAAGTGGAACAGCTTGGAAAGAGATGTATCAGGTATTCAATATGGGGCAACGTATGGAGTTCTATCTAGATGAAAAATATGCACAGGAAATTATAGATATTTCAAATTCCTTTAATATAGATGCTAAGATTATTGGTCGAGTTGTAGAAGCACCAAAAGCAGAAGTAGAAATCACTACTGCTCATGGTACTTTTAATTACTTTACTTAGAACTTAGTTTTTACCGATATAATTAAAAGGGCTGATCAACTTCAGCTCTTTTTTTATGGCATCACTTACCTCAAGCTGATCAATGAAAGTATGAATGTCCTTTTGACTCACACTTGCCTTTCCTCTTGTTAATGCCTTGAGCGCCTCATATGGCTTGTCAAAATTCTCTCTTCTCAATATATTTTGGATAGCCTCAGCTGTAACGATCCAATTTGCCTCAAGGTCTTGTTCCAACTTAGCTTCATTAAGCAAAAGTTTACCTATCCCTTTTAGTGTTGAAGCAAATCCAATCAAGGTATGTCCCATAGGACTTCCTATGTTTCTAAGAACAGTACTATCCGTCAAATCACGCTGAAGTCTAGATATTGGAAGTTTTTGCGCAAGGTGTCCGAATAAAGCATTCGCTATTCCAAAATTACCTTCTGCATTTTCAAAATCAATCGGATTTACTTTGTGTGGCATTGCGGAGGAGCCAACTTCACCGGCAACTACTTTTTGTTTAAAGTATTCCATCGAAATATAAGTCCAAATATCTCTGCAAAAATCAATAAGTATAGTATTAATACGGCCCATGGCTTGGAACTGGGCAGCAATATTGTCATAATGTTCAATCTGAGTAGTGGGATAGGACCTCGATAATCCTAAATTGTTTTCAAGGAATTTGTCTGCAAAAGCATGCCAGTTCGTTTTAGGGTAGCTAACATAGTGGGCATTCATATTTCCCGTTGCGCCGCCAAATTTACCTGCATGTGGTATTCCTTTAAGCTGCACTAATTGATTTTTGATACGTGCAGCAAACACACCAATTTCCTTACCTAAGGTTGTCGGTGAAGCTGGCTGACCATGTGTTCTTGCTAACATCGGAATCGTAGACCAATCTTTTGCCATTTGATCAAGTGCAGCTAATATGTTGTTTATTTCTGGTATATATACTTCTTGCATTGCCTCTTTTAAGGATAGAGGTACAGCTGTATTATTAATATCTTGAGAGGTCAATCCAAAGTGAATGAATTCCTTGTAACTCTCTAGACCTAGGTCATCAAACTTTTCTTTAATAAAATACTCCACAGCTTTTACATCGTGATTGGTAACACGCTCTATAGCTTTAATTTTTGCAGCATCTTCTTCAGAAAAATCACCGGCAATAGCTTTAATCTGAGGTATTATATCATCTTTGATAGCCTCTAATTGAGGTGTTCCAGTGTCTTTTAGAGCTAGGAAATATTCAATTTCTACAAATACTCGATATTTTATAAGTGCGTATTCGGAAAAGTAGTCCTTGAGTTTGTTCGTCTTGGAAGCATATCTTCCATCAATTGCTGATATTGCCGTGATCATATTTTTGATAAATGTTTTGCCAAAGGTATAACATAGTTGAATTTTTAGAGAATATTTTTGAGTATGTTCATCTGACTACAAGATAATAGAGCATATTTTGAACTTTTTGAATTAAACTTTAATTAGATTTGCAGACATAGTTCCATTTTAACTCCAGATCATGCAATCAGGAAAATTACTGATAGGAAATAAAAAGTTTAAATTGACCATCGATAGGCTCTGTCATCAATTGATTGAGGAATACGGTAATTTCAAAGATACTTGTATTGTGGGTATTCAACCGAGAGGCCCCTTCCTTGCAGATAGAATAATTAGTAGATTAAATGAATTGGTGCCAGACCTTCAACTAAAGTCAGGTAGAATTGATATTACTTTCTATAGGGATGATTTTAGACGGAGAGATAAGCCGCTTAGCGCAAGTACCACAGAATTAGATTTTTTACTCGAGGGTCAAAACGTGATTCTTGTTGATGATGTGCTTTATACAGGCCGGACTGTACAAGCGGCCTTGACAGCGCTTCAGCACTATGGTCGTCCCAATCGAGTTGAATTAATGGCTATGGTAGATCGACGCTTTAATCGGCACCTACCAATTAAGTCAGATTATAAGGGACTTAAAGTAGACGCCTTAGATGAGGCCTATGTTAAGGTTCTTTGGGAAGAAAACGGAGAAGAAGACAGTATATTTATATATCCCACTAAACCAGAATAAATAGGCATATGGGAAGTTTATTGAGTACAAGACACCTACTTGGTATTAAATATATTAGCGAAGCTGATATACAGCAGATTTTTGAGACAGCAGATGAATTTAAAGAAGTTATTAATAGACCTATTAAAAAGGTACCTTCTTTGAGGGATGTCACAGTTGCAAACTTGTTTTTTGAAAACAGTACTCGTACTCGAATTTCTTTCGAACTAGCTGAGAAAAGGCTATCGGCTGATGTAGTTAATTTTTCAGCTTCTTCCTCTTCAGTAAAGAAAGGAGAAACTCTATTAGATACGGTTAACAACATTCTTTCCATGAAAGTGGATATGGTTGTTATGCGGCATCCAGCTCCTGGAGCCCCTCAGTTTTTAGCAAGTAAAATAGATGCTAATATTATTAATGCGGGTGATGGAACACATGAACATCCCACTCAAGCGCTATTGGATGCCTATTCAATTCGTGAACACTTCGGTGATTTAGCAAACAAGAAAATATGCATATTCGGAGATATTCTGCATTCAAGAGTTGCATTAAGTAATATATTTTGTCTGTTGAAACTTGGTGCAAAGGTCAGAGTATGTGGTCCTCCCACACTTATTCCAAAGCATATTAGTGAACTCGGCGTTGAAGTTTCTTTCGATGTTTTAGAAAGTCTTCTTTGGTGCGATGCTGCCAATGTTCTAAGGATACAACTTGAACGGCAAGACCTCAGGTATTTCCCTTCCTTACGCGAATACTCGAATTTTTTTGGAATACATAAAGAACTTCTAGATCAAGCAAGTTCTGACACATTGATACTGCATCCAGGGCCCATTAACCGAGGAGTTGAAATAAGCACAAGTGTTGCTGATTCAAAGCAATCGATCATTTTGGATCAGGTTGAAAATGGTGTAGCTACCCGAATGGCCGTTTTATACTTATTGGCAAGTAGCAAATAAAAAATCCTCTTTTCGTAGAACAATTTTCATTTAAATCAACTAATTTGTTTGGGTTGAGATTGCTAAATATTATTTTTTTGCAGGCAATAGCAATTTTTTAGAATTTATTGTTGTTTATATATTATACATATTTATATGTAGCTGTATGAATACATTAATTTCCTTTTGGGAACTATCACTATTTGAAAAGAGTATTATGAGATTTTTATTACTAACTACTTTTGTATTTATTTCTGTGTCCATCTTTGGCCAAAATTGTTCTGAAAACATTATTGAAAATTATAATGTGAGTGGGACACGATTTGTAAAGTCTAAGGTTGAGAGTATTCTTGCGAGAGTAGATAAAAATTATTCAGTTCAGTTCTTTTCAAATTCTGATGGTCTGTTTATTAAAGTAGAATCCGTTTATGGCTCAAGGTTAAAATTGGGTGATGAGATTCATGTGCTTGATGCATTCAAAAATCGTAAGCGATTTTCTTTTATAGAGGAGGGTGACTATGAGTTAGTTAATGAAACTAAACCCGTATACACAAATAACTTATACTTATATCCTGATGATCTAGATTGGCTGATCGATAATAACGTGCAAAAGTTCTATGTATTTGATGCAACAACCAGTCAAGGAAAGGTTCATACTGTTTCGACAAATGACCAAAAGTTACTAAGAGAATTAGCCTATTGTTTTAAAAAAGCTATCGATCCTTCTTACTCCCGCGGAGATGAATTAAAAGCTGACCCTGAGGTTGTAAGTAGTTCGGAGTCTTCTTCTACAAGCACTAAGAAAGCCTTTGAAAAAGATGAAGAATTGTTGGCATTGGAGGATAAATTAAGTAATGAAAAAAGAAGGGTTAAAGCAGAAATTGAAAAAGAAAGAAAAAAATTAGATGTTGCTGTAAAGGCTATAAATTCTGAAATCAATGAATCAAGAGAAATAGCTACTGCAAAAAAGGCGAGTTTTGCTGAAGAGCTTAATGAAGCCAGGAAAAAGATAGATCAAGAAATAAAGGGTGCTAATAAAGAAGCTTTGGCACTTATAGAACGTGCAAGAGCCAATGCTAATAGTGAAATAGATTCAATAAATGTTTCCATCTTAGAAGCTAGGCAAAAAAGTGTAGAGGAAATTCAAAAAATAAAGCTGGAAACCTCAGAGGATATATTAGCTGCCAGGCAAAAAGCAAAGGTTGCCATAGAAGAAGAGAACAGAAAGCTGGAATTACTTAAACTGGAATACAATGATGAATTGAATTCTGCTAAGGAAAATTCAAGTAACGAGATTTTAAAAATAAGGGAAGAAGCTAGTGAAACCATTTCTGCTGCCCGCGTAAAAGCAGAAAGTGAAAAGGAAAAAACACTTAAAGAAGTTGAGCAAGCTACTTTGACTGCTTCTGAACAGATATTAAAAGTTAAGGAAGAAACAGCTAATGAAGTAGCTCGTCTAAAGGAAAATTCTATTCTAGAGAAGGAAAAGATTACTCTTGAACTTGCAGATTTTAAGCGGAAGTCAAATGAAAACCAGGCTGGTCTTGTTGAAGAAAACGCAAGTAAACTTGCAAATCTTGAAGAAGCTAATGCCAGGGAAAAGCAGAGAATGGTATCTGAGCTTGCTGTCGAGAAAGAACGTTATTCTATGGAGGTAGCAGCAGTGAAGTCCAATGCATTAAAGGAAGAAGAGCGAATTAATAGTCAATTATTAACAAAGCAATCTGAAATTAATAAGGAGATAGAACTCTTAAATAAAAATGCAGTTCAAGAAAAGACTGCAATCACTAATTCAGTAAATGAAGCTCGAGTAAAAGCTGATAAAGCAATTGAGAATATAAGTTATGAGCAATCTGAGATTGTCAAAACTATGAAAGCCAAATCTCTTAAAGAACAAGAAGCAATTGCTTTGGAGGTAAAAAAAGCAAAAGAGGAGGCTATCATTCAGATTTCACAAGCAGGAGAGGAGCTAAATGCAAAAATGGCATCTATAAAATCTGAAGAAGATAAGGTCCGAAGTGAGGTGTCTGCTCAGATATTAGATGCAAAAACTAAAGCTTCTGAAGAAATTGCTCGCGCCAAGTTAAAAGCAAATCAAGAAATTCAGGCTGCTAATGATACAGCAGAGAAGGCACGAGCTGAATATGCCCGAGAAATTGAGACTGCAAAGTCAATAGCAGATACAAAATTGAAAGAAATTCAATCAGAGCTTGAACGTTCTATAAAAACGATGGAGGAGGAGCAGCTGACTATCGAAAAAATGAATGCTTCTGAGGTAAGTGATGCAATGGACAAGGCAAAGCTACGTCTATTAGAAACACAGGAGCAATCAATTAACCAAATAGCTAATTTAAAAAGAAAAGTAGCTTTAGAAGAACAAAAAACAGCAGAACAAATTGCTCGAATTAAAAAGGAAACTACAGAAGTTGTTGCTTCTGCCAATAGAGAACAAGTTGAACTTCTTTCAAAGGAACAAGAAATGTTTGCAGCAGAAAAGCAGACTTTGTTGGAGTCTGTAAGCCAGATTCGTGAGGAGGTAGCAATAGCGATTAGTTTGGAACGCGAGCGAGAGGCTAAGGAAAAACAAACCGTTCAAGCGAATATTGCAAATGAAAAAGAAGCAGCTCGCTTAGAGATATTAAAAGCTCAAGAGGATGCAGCTAAATCTGTTCTATCTACTCAAGAACAATCAAGTGCAGAGATTACTAGTTTAAAAGAGCAGTCTGCAGAAGCGGTTGCTACTATTCAAGCACAAACTGAGGCTCAAATAAATGTCTACAATGAGCAACAAGAAGATGCAAGAATTAGGACTGAATCAGAATTAAAAGCGCTCCAGGAGAAGCTTGCAGTCAAAGAAACAGAGATTAGGAATGAAATTGCTGATGCAGAGCAAACATCTATAAGTAAGATCAATACTATTCAGAATGAGAATCAGGAAAAAATCAAACAAGAGCGAGCAAATAATGATGAAAAGATTGCTCAATTGAGAAAAGAACTGGATGTTGCAAGAAATAATAATTTGAAAGAAGTACAACTCGTTCAACAACAAGCAGCTGATAATATATTCAATACTCGTAAAAATGCTACAGATCAAATTACAGCAATCAAATTAGAGACTCAAAAGCAGATAGCCGAGCTTAAAAAACAAGAAAAGACTGCAAAAGCATCTTTGGGAGAAGTAGAACAAACTATGATCTTCAAACAAAATGAATTAGATAAATTGAATGCTGCAATAAAAGATAAGCGTGCTGAATTTACAGAGCTAAACAAGGAAAAAGGAAAAGATAATTAGATACAATAAGACAATATTTTTACCTAAATTCGTTTTATTAAAGCCAGAAGACCCTTAGTTTTCTGGCTTTATAATTAGTTTTAATAAAAGATACTTAATCATTCGATACATGATAAAAAGAATACTACTAATGACCCTTTTGGCTATCAGTTCAAATGCCAGCTTTGGTCAAGCTAACAGTATTTCAGTTGAGGTAAAAGAGGATAGTGTTCAACAGATACTTTTTGCTAAGTACTTACTCGACAAGCTTTATGTAATAGATACATTGAAACGAGACGAACAGGATAGATTTGTCATCAGTCAAAAAGATACCCTAAATGAAGGTATATACGCGCTAGCTTTTAATGTAGAAGGGGGGAATTCTATTCTTCAGTTTTGTTTAGATAATACCGTAGAGTCCTATTCTTTCTATATCGATGATGTTTCAAAACCTCAGACCACTTTAACTGTAAATGGATCAAAGTCTGCATCTGTTTTAAATGAATATATGATCTTTCTTAGAGATCGTTCTATAGAGGCTTCACAGTTGCCAGATGATGAAAAGAAACAAGCTGCTCTAGCAGAACTTACGAATACCGTCAATTCATATCAACGTGCATTTGTCGATAGCAATAAAGGGACCCTTCCCGCAGCTTTCGTTGGTGCTTCCCTTCCAATTGATATCCCTGACTTTGAAAATATTGAGGAAGAAAAGGAGAGGGGTGTTGCTAGATGGTGGTATAACAAACAGCATTATTTTGATTATGTAGACCTAACAGATGATCGTTTATTGTATACTCCGTTTTTATACAATAAGATTAATGGGTTTATTGAGAACTTAACTTCGCCAGCTCCGGATTCTATCAATACGTCCCTGAAGTTTATCCTAGATAAAATGGATCCTCAGTCAGATATGTTTAGAGCATATCTATCTACACTCTTGACTAGATATGCAACCTCCAAAATCGTTGGGTATGATGCTGTTTATGTTTTCTTAGCTGAAGAGTATTACGATAAAGGTTTTGCTTACTGGGTAGATGAAGAAAAGTTGGCAAAAATTGTTGATGAGGCAAAGAAAATGAAACCTACATTAATGGGTAAGCTTGCACCTGATATGCTGCTTGAGGATAAGGATGGAAAGAAATTGAGTCTACATGAATTTGAATCTAAGTATACCATTTTATTATTCTGGGCTCCAGATTGTGGTCATTGTAAAAAATCTATGCCTGACATTATCAATTTTTATAATGATTTTAAAGATAAAGGGGTTGAAATCCTGGGTATTTGTACTAAGTTTTATAAAGATGCTGAGTCTTGTTGGGATTTTGTAGAAGAAAAGGAAATAGACATCTGGCTTAATACTATGGATCCTTACCATCAGTCTAGGTATAAAATCCTTTATAATATAAATTCGACGCCACAGATATTTATTCTAGACAAGGATAAAAATATTCTTGTCAAACGGATTGGGTCTGAACAGCTTGAAGAGGTTATGAATAATATAATTGAAAATGATGCTGCAAAGCAGAATGAAAAGATCTAGAAAAAAGGCACTCCATTTGGAGTGCCTTTTTTTATGTGACTTTTATCTTCTTTATTATTCTTGAGAATAGACGGGGGAAAAATCTTTTAACTAAAATCCCATATTTTTCACTTCCTCCTACAGCTATTTCTTCCTTTTGCCTTTTTACAGCTTGGATGATTTTTTGTGCAAGTACTTCAGGGAGCATTCCTTGGGCTTGCTTATTGTCCATTTTATTCTGCTTTTCTCCTGTACTGGTCAAAGCATTAAGGGAAATGTTGGTTTTAATGAACCCCGGACATACAATTAAAACTCTTATACCTTGCTCGTGAGTTTCTGCTCTTAGGGATTCATAATATCCATGTAAGGCGTGCTTTGATGCTGCATATGCACTTCTTAGAGGAGAACCAAATTTACCAACCAAACTACTCATTACAACAAATTGTCCTTCTCCTTTTTCAAGCATCTTTGGAAGTACTAGCTTGGTCAAAGCACTTACAGCGAAGAAATTTATCTCCATAATTCTTCTGTCGATGTCTAGAGATGCATCTTTGACAAGTGCTCTTTGGGATATTCCAGCATTATTGATTAAGGTGTGAATAGGTCCTATTTGTGCTAAGAAAGACTTGGCTTTCACAATACTAGCTTCAACCTGTAGAAGATCAAGCGGCAGAATCTCTACTTGCTCTGCCCCAATACATACTGCTTTTACCTGTTCGAGTTGTTTCACATTTCGAGCACTCAGTAATAACTTACAATTTGTTTTTGCGTATTCAATAGCGAGTGCTTTTCCTATGCCAGATGAAGCTCCAGTGATCCATATCCACTTTCCTTTTATATCCATTTAATGCTTATATTTAGTTCAATATTTAATATTACACCAAATTAGAAAAGAATCTTTAATGCAAGCATATCTACAGCAATATTCTTTATATCCTCCTTTTTTGCTCGATAGACGAAAAAGACCTTGTGATTTATTTATTGTCTGCAGGTTTGATTCAATTGTACTATTTCGAAAGTTTTTATTCCGATGGGGCAGAATATTAGATTCGAAATTTAGTATTGAAGTAATCGCTCTTTTTTACGAGAATAATTATGGTTTTGAAGACGATGAAATGAATGAAAAATCTTTAAAACAAGAGGTGGATAAGATTTTGGGTCAAAAACGCTTTCATTTTAGAGTTTCCCCAATTTTTTTCGGAGTTTCTACAAGTCGTGGCCAGGACTTGATAATGGATCTAAAATTATTGGGCGATGAGGTATGTTTTCAAGCTCTACGTAGTAAATCTAAAGAGCAATATTTCCTTTTGACTTCGCCTCACAGTATACCACTAAAAGGGATAATGTCTCAGCTCATTCAATTGAAAAGAGTAGGTGCATTTTATGCCGAAGAAATACATTTGCCTTCGGTTTGTTTTGAGTTTTCTGAAGCAGATATCTTACGGGTTCAGCAGAAATGGTCTAAATCCAATGAAGGCAAGAACAAATTTTGTCCTCATTTGTTTTTTTCAACCAAGGCATATATCAATCATTTTGGCAAATCACCAAACTTCGATAGTTTAAATAAAATCCCTGAATCTGGTGATTCAAAACTTAGAAATTTCCTCAAAATAGATCCGGATTTCAATTATTAATCGATTTTATCTGTCAATTTGATAAGTGGTGACCTTCTTTTGAACTTATTGATTTTCTTTTCCTTATTTTTGTATAAAATTGCTTTGAATGAATAGAAGTGAAGTTGTAAAAGCTTTAGGAGGGGTTATGGACCCTGCAAGTGGACAAGATATAATAGCTGCTCACTTAGTTGAGAATCTTAAGATTGAGGATAAGCGTGTTAGTTTTGATCTCAGTTTGCCGCCAGCAAGTGCATCTAGTAAATTTGAATTGCATGCTGCCTGTGTTGAAGCGATAAAAAGTGTAGATGGAGATGCAGAAGTTCATGTTCATTTTAAACAAGGAAAAGTAAAACAAACTCCTGCTGAGAATAGAAAGCTACCACAGGTTAAAAATATAATTGCTGTAGCTTCGGGTAAAGGAGGAGTTGGGAAATCTACAGTATCAGCAAACCTTGCTTTAGCACTCAAGTCTTTAGGAGCTTCCGTTGGTATTTTAGATGCCGATATTTATGGCCCATCCATTCCTTTGATGTTTGGACTTCAAGGTAAGAAGCCTCAAGTAAAGAATTTAAATGGGAAGCCTTTGATTCTTCCTTTGATTGCCTATGATATTCCGATGATTTCTATGGGGTTTATAATAGAACCAGAGCAGGCTGTTGTCCTTCGGGGACCTAGGTTAGGTGCTATTTTGAATCAATTTATAAATGAAGTGTATTGGGATAATTTAGATTTTCTTATTGTAGATCTTCCTCCAGGTACTGGTGACGTTCAGTTGTCACTGGCACAAACAGTACCTATTACAGGAGCTGTTTTGGTTACAACACCTCAAGATGTTGCTCTAGCTGATGCAGTGAAGGCTATGAATATGTTTAAGATGGAGACTATTGATGTTCCTATTCTTGGAGTTGTTGAAAATATGTCATGGTTTAGTCCAGCTGAACTTCCTGACAATAAATACTTTATCTTTGGTAAAGATGGTGGTAAGACCTTAGCAAAGGAAGCAGGTACAATGCTCTTAGGTCAAGTTCCTATTGTTCAAGCAGTGCGAGAAGGAGGAGACCAAGGAACACCTGTTTTTCTCAATGATGAAAAACCTGCTATTCAAAAAGCATTCGATAAAATAGCAAAAAACCTATTGACTCAAGTAGCAATTCGAGCAGAATACTTAGAACCTACGAAAGTTGTGGAAATAAAAGAATAATTAATTATGTCTAACAATATGAGTTTAGCAGAAAGAGCAGATAAAGTACTCGATGAGATTAGGCCCCACCTTGCAGCTGATGGTGGTAATGTCGAGGTCATTGAAGTAACCAATGATAATGTTTTGATGATAAAGTGGTTAGGTAACTGTACTAATTGCAGTATGTCTTCTATGACTATGAAAGCAGGTATAGAGTTTACTATTAAAGGTCAACTACCAGAAATTAAATCAGTAAAAGCAATAAACTAGAGCATGAAACGAAGTGATTTAGTCCAAGCCATAAAATCGAAAAAATCCTTTTTATGTGTTGGGCTTGATACGGATATAGATAAAATTCCAACGATCCTGAAAAAGGATGCTAATCCAATTTTAAGTTTTAATAAAGCTGTAATAGAAGCTACTCAAGATCTGTGTGTGGCTTATAAGCCTAATCTGGCATTTTATGAATCTTACGGCAGTAAAGGCTTGTATGCCTTGGAGGAAACAATGAATCATATCCCCCAAGATATTTTCACCATAGCAGATGCAAAAAGAGGAGATATTGGCAATACTGCAGAAAAGTATGCCCAAGCTTATTTCCAACAAATGGGTTTCGACTCTGTAACTGTTGCTCCATACATGGGGTCTGATTCTGTGCTGCCTTTCACCAAACATGAAGATAAGTGGGTTATACTTTTAGCCCTGACTTCTAATAAAGGAAGTGAAGACTTTCAGATGTTAAAACTTGAGTCTGGTAATATGCTTTTTGAGGAAGTAATGCGAGCTAGTAAGGATTGGGCTAGTCCAGATCAATTGATGTTTGTTGTTGGAGCAACGCATCCTGAAAAAATTGGTGCTATTCGTAAACTCGCTCCTGATAATTTCTTTTTAGTGCCAGGTGTTGGTGCTCAAGGAGGTGATTTAGAGGGGATTGCAGCCTATGGTTTGAACAAAGATATAGGCCTTTTAATCAATTCTTCTAGAGGTATTATATATGCAGGTTCTGATAAGCCTAATTTTCAAGAACATATAAGGGCTGCAGCACTAGAGCTGCAAACTAAGATGGAAGAAATTCTGATCAAGAGGGGACTGGTATAATTTTTTTCCGCCCTTTTTTAGCTAAATACCGTTTGATAATATATCGAAGTTCTGCTGTTTCTTGAACAGGTTCAAGTGCCTGTTCAAGATCATCAACGTATAGGTATGATAGCTTATCTTCCTCAAGAAACCCATATGATTTTATAAATCCATTTCTTATCAAGATTATACCCTTCTCATTTGCAGACCTTCCCTTTTCAAGAATCAAAAAACTTCCCATTAATTCTTGTGATAGATGCTCTAAGCTTTCTTCTAAGCGCTGATTGTATACAGTAGGAGCCTCTATACCTCCGCAGGCTCCATTACATTTTCCTATCTGGTGATTAAAACAGAGTTCTTCTTCACTAGAGAGGCCTATAAGTTTAGAGCAGAGATCATGTTTATGTAGTTGAAATGCAAGTTTTGAATATAGTCCAGCCTTGCTAGCAAAACTAGCCACTAGGTTTTCTTCAACTCCAGTCTTTTTTTTCTTTGATATCCTTAAGCAGGAATATCCAGCTTCATTCACGTATTTATGTA
>JBELIG010000265.1:0-4078 GCA_042091035.1 Sphingobacteriales bacterium
AAGCAAGGTATGAATAAGCGAATTATAGGTCTTGATGTGGCTCGTGCTATAGCCATTATCGGCATGATTATCGTAAATTTCAAAGTTGTATTGTCCAATGCTAAGCCCGACTGGCTATCAGATTGGGCCTCTTTGTTAGATGGCAAATTCTCAGCAGTATTTGTTGTACTTGCAGGGCTTGGAATTGCATTCATGACGAAAAACAAAAAAGGAATAGAGGAACAAAAGATTGCTCGGCTGCGAGTTTTAAAGCGAGCTCTTTTCTTGTTCTTATTAGGATTGTTATTCTATTTGGTTTGGCCTGCAGATATACTTCATTTTTATGGCGTTTATATGCTAATTACTGCCTTAGTTCTTTATGCTTCACCTAGGCTATTACTTATTTTATCCACAACATTAATTTTGGGATATTTTCTCTTGATCTCGACATTTTCATATGAGGAGTCCTGGAACTTTGAAACATTTGAATATGCAGATTTCTGGACAGTAAAAGGCTTTTTTAGAAACTTGATGTTCAATGGGTTTCATCCTGTTATTCCTTGGGTCTCGTTTATGTTGTTTGGATTATGGCTAGGAAGACAAGATCTTCAAGACGGCTATTTTGTCCGCAAGATATTTAGACTTAGCGGTATTATGTATTTACTTATTCAGCTGTCTTCGATCTTGATATTACAGCTGTTTTCAGGAGTCTCTGCAGAAGAATATGAACTCGTAAAAGTGATTTTTGGAACTGCACCCATGCCCCCTATGCCAATCTATATGTTTCAAGGGCTTGCATTTTCTACTTTCGTGATAAGTGGTTGTATTTTGTTTTCAAGTCGCCACATTCAAAATCGATGGATTCAAGGGCTTGCGGCAATGGGGAGAATGGCATTGACCATATATATAGTTCATGTTTTTCTTGGAATCGGAGTATTTTATGAAAGTATAGAGTCTGGTAATCCCTTATCCTTATCTTTTGTATTGGTCTATGCACTAAGTTTTTCCTTTTTGTGTTTATTGTTTTCAGACTTTTGGCTCAGGAAGTTTAAATCTGGTCCTTTTGAATGGCTAATGCGAAAAGTGACATAATTTTCTTGCTAATTTCTATGGACTATTATTTTTCGTTTTGTATCTTTTTGGAAACCAATTAGATATGAGGTATTTGCTATTGTTTCTTTTTCTTCCTTTAATCGTTCAAGCTCAAGATCTTACTGAAGATTCAGTGCTTGACATTACACTTTCCTGGGATCAAGCTCCCAATGGGTATATTTATTCAGTAGAAATATTTGTCCCTGATGGTATAGCTCCAGATGGTGGTTATCCTGTATGTATTGCCTTACATGGAAATGGTGGTAATGGGGTGCAAGAGCTTGAGTCTATGAGCAATCTTTTAGATTGTCATATTGTAGTAGCTCCCTCTGGCTATGAAAATAGTTGGTCTATTTGTTCAGAAGATAGCAAAGGTCCCGATGTACAAATGCTTGAAGAATTAATCGAAAGTTTAAAGATCTATGATAACGTCAATAATAATAGAATAAGACTGGTGGGTGGTTCGAATGGATCGGCATTGGTCAATAATTTTTATATTCAGAATGACGATCCATCAGTTGACCGAGTTTGTGGAATTGTATCACAGATGAATGAACCGCAGTTTCATGATGAGGCATTTCACTATCCAGCATCAGGACCTAATCCCGATGCTGATTATTGTGGATACGTTACCTCAAAAGAAATTCTCGTGGGTAGAAAGTACCTAAATATTTGTAATGATAACGATGGTCTAATCCCATTTGAAGGTGGTCCATCAGTTGTAGGGGTCGATTTTATTCCAGCAGAGGACGCAATATTCAAAATTGCAGAAGCCCAAGGATTTTCAGGTAGTCAATTAGCCGCTGGTGGAAGTCCAATTGGAAATCCACTAATTTTTGAATATGTGTATTTAGACGGTGATGTTGTTCTTTTGAGAGGCAATGCTGATCATGGTACGAATAGTTCACAGCGTCAATATCTAAAGGAATGGCTTGGCGATTGTGATTTTAGTTCTAATACAGAAGATAAAAGTCGAGCCGATATTCGTTGGTATCCAAATCCATTTTCCTCGATTTTGAGTATTAATCTAATTAATGTACCATCCGCAAACTTTGAGCTAATAAATATAGAGGGAGAAGTCGTCTATTCAGGAGTTTTGATTGAGGGCTTACAGGATTTGGACTTGAATGTACTCGCGAAGGGGGTTTACATTCTGAAGTTTAACGAACAGTCCAAATTGATTGTAAAGCAATAATTTTGTTTTCGATGATTTATTGAACTCAGGTTCATTTTTTTTTTGATTGATTGTACGATATTTGTGCTGAAATTATTCAAAAACAAATATTATGTTGAAATCTATTAAGAATTTGTGTGTTGTTGTTTTATTCCTCTTAAGTGCCTTGAATGTAGATGCTCAAAGTGAAATGGAATATAATGTATATGGTGGAATATCGACTGCGGGTATTTTTGACGACGGTTATGGCTTAACTACTTCAATAAATCCAATTTGGGCAAAGAATGATAATTTTAAATTGGAGTCAAGGCTTGGATATACCCTTGAAAATAATTACAGTTCATATTATTCAGAATCATTTGGTAAAGTACATTGGGCCATGATTCAGGTTGGACCTAGAGTAGTTTTCAGACCTGCTGATAAGAAATTTAGACCTGCCATGAATATGCTATTTGGTTATCATCATCTTTTGACTGCGAAGGGTAATAGTTTTCAGTTTGAGGAGAGTGGTTTTTCTATGTCGTTAAATATTGAGGCTGAAATAGGAAGAATTATTTTTGGAATTACACTGGATGCAGTCGGAAATGAAATTCCCAATAATGCGGGGCTTAAACTGGGCTTTAAGTTCTAGACACTAGAAATAATATAAAGAGTATAAGGAGCCTCAGGATTTAGATATCCTGAGGCTTTTTTTATAGATTGTTTATCTTCAAAAAGCTTATTTTAGATTAAATATTTTGATTTATGCGCTTTATGATAGGATTTTTATTTTTCGTTTTATTGGCTTCTTGTGGAGATGATACACGTGTTGTTATTGATGTTCAAGACTTTCCTGAGGATACTTTGGAGATAAGAGGTCTAGACATATCTGACTTGCCGAAAATAAGACAATCTGGAGTGGTATTTAAGAATGAGTCAGGTGAACAAGCTGATTTTTTAGATATCATCAAGGATAAAGGAATCAATACAGTCCGTCTTCGCCTATGGGTAGACCCATCAGATGAGCATTCGTCTTTTGAAGAGGTTAGGGCCTTTTCAGAGCAATTAAAAGAAAAAGGTTTTAGGGTGTGGTTGTGTTTGCACTATTCCGATTGGTGGGCAGACCCACAAAAGCAGATTACACCAGAAGCTTGGGAGGACCTAGATTATGAGGCATTGAAAGATACTGTTTACGAATACAGTAAATATGTGATTGAAAACATTGATCCTTATATGGTTCAGATAGGAAATGAGATCAATGTTGGGTTTTTGCATCCGGAAGGTGAACGATCAAATTTGGAACAATTCAAAGGGCTTTTGCAACAGGGAATAGCTGCTAGTCGTGCAGTAAATTCAGAAATAAAGGTTATGCTACATTATGCAGGTTATAATGGGGCAGTGTCATTTTTCGAAGACATGAACGGTTTGGATTATGATCAGATAGGTTTGTCTTATTATCCTGTTTTTCATGGAAAAAACTTAGCTACTCTGGCAAGTACGATGGCAGCGCTTAGTGAGGCACACGAAAAGGATATCATTTTGGCAGAAACAGCTTATCCTTTTACCTTGGATTGGAATGATTGGACCAACAATCTAGTTGGGCTTGAGGAACAACTTCTCCCAGGATACCCCGCTTCGGTTAGCGGTCAGATGGAATTTGTAAAACGAATGAAAGAATTGGTTCTTCAGATAGATAGAGGTACAGGTTTGTGTTATTGGGGTGCAGAATTGGTTGCATTTGATGGGGAGCAATCTAGTACTGGTTCTTCCTGGGAGAATCAGGCTGTATTTGATTTTAATAATAGAGTATTACCTGTTTTACAAGTTTTTTAGATTTGGTTTTATTTTTATCTT
>JBELIG010000030.1:0-21577 GCA_042091035.1 Sphingobacteriales bacterium
TCAAAATAAACCTAACTTTTACATTAATTTATTACAACTGAACGTTTTATTATAGTTCTTGGTCAAATAAAATCAAAGTTTAAAATAACTTTAACGATTCGGCTTTATCTGAATTAGCATGTCCTTACCAACTTGCATACGCTGGATTTCGTTCCATGTTGCTGGCTTTTGCACTCTAATACCTTCGTTGAGATTCGTTTGACTGATCAAAAGACGGGTTTCGTCCCATAAGCCACTCTCGTAGATGGCAGAAAGTAATTTTGCTCCACCTTCTACAAACAGAGTTTTAACTTTTCTTTCTGCTAAGGATCGAAGTATGTTCGACCAATTAAATGTCTCTAAGAAGTTTTGATCTTCAGTATCCTGATCAGAACCTTCACTTAAAACAATTGTTTCTGAAGAATTATCAAATATTTTGTAATCCCTGCCAAGATTATTCTTTCTATCCAATACTATCCTCTTAGGGCTACCTCCATAGTATAGTCTATTGTCTAAGGATGGATTATCTACGCGAATCGTATTTTTTCCAACAGTTATTGCATCTGACTCAGATCTCCATTTATGCACTAATACTTTACTGAAGTGGGAGGTTAACCAGATCTGAGAACCTTCTTTACTCAAAAACCCATCATTTGACTCAGCGTATTTTAAAATTACATAAGGTCTATTCTCATCAGCTAATACATTCCTTGGCATCGCCAATAATTCCCCTTCCTCCTCCAGAATATTCTCAGTTACTTCTACACCCTTTGATCTCAAAATTGCAAGACCTTGTCCAGATACCTCAGGCGTTTTGTCTACATACGAGACATATACTTTTTTAATACCTTCCCTAAGGATAAGATCTGTACAAGCAGGAGTTTTTCCAAAAAAACAACAAGGTTCAAGGCTGACATAAATAGAGGCTTCACTTATTAGATGACGTTCATTTGATGGTACGGATGCTACTGCATTTACTTCGGCATGACTTTCACCATATTTCATATGATATCCTTCTCCAATTATTCTGCCATTATAGACTAGGACCGCACCTACTTGGGGATTAGACTTGGTATCGCTTCCTGCTCGCCTTGCCAACTCAATGGCCCTCCTCATAAATATTTCGTGATTCAAAATTTATTCTTTAATTCGGTTCAATAATTGAAACTAATTTTTTAATTTAGAAAGGAATACACATTATGAAAAAACTCTAGTTGTACATCCCCACGTTACAGCTGCTAAAAACTGATTACGTGCTTTACAAAATTAAACTAAAAAATGCCGATCAATTTTTAATAATTGACGATTTCATTTTCGATTGGCTCGAAAATGATCCATACTTCACAAAAATAGATTTTTTGCACAATATTAGGCTTCATTCAAGCGGATGTTCCGTTTTTCAGAAAACATGGAAAACAAAATCGGGAGCTTATACAACAGAAACAATATATCCGCACAAATTGATTGCAGAAAAATTTATTTCCAAGCAAAAATCTTTGAACAAGAATTTAGTAGGGACAAAAAACGGGAATAAACTAGATTGTAGAATTCACAATCTAGAATATAGGTCTCGCTCCATAGCTAGCAGGAAAAGAAAGAGTTCCAGTAGATTGGGTTATACAGGAGTATACCAGGAGCACAAAAGATATAGAGCAGTCATTTCAATTGGAAAAAAATCGATGCACCTTGGTATGTTTGGCACTCCAGAAGAGGCTGCATTGGCCTACAATCAAAAATCAAAAGAACTGTTTGGTGATAATGGGAAAATAAATATTATCAGAGGAATGTCCCTTTGATACACCTACCTGTCATTAGAATGCAACAAATCAGCACTTTTTTTAGTGCTTTCAAATTATAAGAACACAAAAAACTAAGCACTCTTAAAGAAATAATTATTTTTGCGGCATGCAATTAAAAAATGATCTTTTCTTAAGAACCATCAGAGGGGAGGAGGTAGAAAGACCTCCAATCTGGTTGATGCGTCAAGCTGGAAGAATTCTTCCTGAATATCGTGCAGTAAGAAGTTCAGTTAAAAACTTCGTGGCTCTGGTAAAAAACCCTGAGCTTTGTGCAGAAGTTACAGTGCAACCTATCGATGCGCTTAATGTAGATGCTGCTATCTTATTCTCAGATATTCTAGTGATTCCAGAAGCAATGGGTCTAGAGTACCAACTTGTAGAGAAAAAAGGGCCGATTTTCCCAAAAACTATAGAAACTAAGTCCGATGTAGATGCACTACTATTTGGACAAGATGCAGCTGATCAAATTGATTATGTTTATCAAGCCATTGATTGCACCTTAGAAAGATTGGATAATAGAGTTCCTTTATTGGGATTTGCTGGAGCCCCTTGGACATTATTTGCCTACATGGTAGAGGGTAGCGGTAGTAAGACGTTTTCGAAAGCAAAACGCATGTTGTACAAAGAGCCAGAATTAAGTCACCAACTAATGCAGAAGATTACGGATACCGTAATTTGTTATCTGAAAAACAAGATCAAACATGGGGTCTCATTAGTTCAGGTATTTGATTCTTGGGCGGGCTTGTTGGATCTAGATCTTTACAAGACATTTGCTATTCCATATTTAAGGCAGATTAAAGAGGCCTTGGGTGATTTCCCAATGACTATGTTCTCGAAGGGAGCTTGGTTTGCTTATGAAGAAATTCAAGCCTTGAATCCCACTATTATGGGTGTTGATTGGACGGTATCTCCGGAGCATGCACGAACTGTATTAGGATCAAATCAACTTCTTCAAGGTAATTTAGATCCATGTCAACTTTATGCAGATCATTCAGCGATAGCAGATAAAACGATTAAAATGTTAAATACCTTTGGCAAAAACCATATTGTTAATCTTGGGCACGGTGTATATCCTGATACCCCGCTTGATGGTGTGAAACATTTTGTAAATACTGTTCTAGAATATAGATACGATTGATAACTAAATAATTACATGTGGTATTCTTAGGTATATAATAATTAATGTTCAAGCATGTAATTGTAATTGCCTATTTTTACATAGATTTGCGATGAAAGGTTTTATCAATACTGCATTTTTGATTTATTCAATTGCATAAAAATCACTTTTAATGAGTTGGTTTAAAAGACTTAAAGACGGAGTTCAAACTGCAACTAAGCACAAGAAAGAAGCTCCTGATGGTATTTGGTACAAGTGTAAGCAATGTGCACATACTTCTACCACAAAAGAATTAAAAGAAAATATCTATAAGTGCCCAAAATGTAACTATCATGTTCGTATTGGATCTAGAGAATATTTTGAGATAATTTTTGATGGTTCTTATGAATTGATGTTTGAAAATCTAGTTTCTAAAGATTTTCTCAATTTCAAAGATTTAAAACCCTACACTAAACGTCTCGATGATGCAAAGCGTAAAACTGATCTTCCTGATTCCCTTAGTGTAGGAGTAGGAAAGGTTAAGAAAAAGCCATTAGTGATAGCGGCTATGGATTTTAGCTTTATTGGAGGATCAATGGGGTCTGTTGTTGGAGAAAAGATATCTAAGGCAATAGATTATAGTTTAGAGCATAAAATTCCATTTATGATTATCTCAAAATCAGGTGGAGCACGAATGATGGAATCAGCATTTTCATTGATGCA
This sequence comes from Sphingobacteriales bacterium, assembly GCA_042091035.1. Classification (GTDB taxonomy): domain Bacteria; phylum Bacteroidota; class Bacteroidia; order Chitinophagales; family Saprospiraceae; genus AM-2324. The sequence goes on from JBELIG010000030.1 coordinate 3,598, forward strand.
AATGGCTAAAACATCTGCTAAACTTTCTCTTCTTGCAAAAGCAGGAATTCCATATTTCTCATTTTTGACTGATCCAACAACAGGGGGGGTGACAGCTTCATTTGCTATGCTAGGGGATATTAATTTCGCTGAGCCAGAAGCATTAATAGGTTTTGCTGGTCCAAGAGTGATTAAAGAAACTATCAAGCGAGATCTTCCAGATGGTTTTCAAACTTCAGAATTTCTATTGGAGAATGGCTTCCTAGACTTTATAATTGACAGAAAAGATTTAAGAGACAAAATTGGTTCTTTGCTTTATCTCTTTAACAAAGCAGAGAAGACCGCATAAAAAAATAAGGCCCGATCAATCTGATCGGGCCTTATTTTTTTATGCGGTTATAATTTTGAGCCCAACATCCATAGGATTTTGAACATCTAGTAACATAGGAATCAACTGTTCTCCATGTTTAAGATATAAGCCCATGAAATTATCCGTTCGTTCTTGCAGACCATCATTAGGAAACAATCGCTCTTTTAGTTTTTCAATTTGACTGATTGCCTGACTAAATTTTTGTTTTTCTGTCTTTTGAAGACGCTTTTCCATGCCTTCTAAGGACTTTCTCATCTTTGAACCTTCCGCTTCAATTCGACCAACTAGTGACTTGTCAATTAGCTCAGTTTTTTCAGCTATAGACTCAATAATGGAACTGAATGTCTTTAATTCTGATTCAAGGCTGATCTCATTAGTAGAATTTGTTTGTACATATTCTTTCTTGAGAATTTCTGTTTCTTTGAACCAATCCTCTACTTGAAGACCTAACTTTGTCCACTTCTTATTGGTATTAGCGTCAATATATAGAACACTATCCCGTCTAACAAGCATAGGGAAGGGGATTCCAGCCGCTTCAAATTGTGATTTTCGCTCTAACCAATACGCAATCTCACCGCCACCTCCAACATAGGCTAAATTCGGCAAAATGTATTCCTGATAAAGAGGTCTCAAGACAACATTTGGGCTAAATGACTCTGGATGATCTTCTAACTCTTGAAGCAATTCAGTTTCAGTAAAACTAAGATTTGTATTAACTACTAAGTATTTTCCGTCCTTTCCTTCAATTCTATTTCTTCCATCTTCATTTAGATAGAATAGATTAATGGCTCTAGGATAAGCTTGCATTTTCAATCCAATATCAGAAAGCGTATCAATGGTTTTTTCAACTAAAGGCTTGGAAAAATTCTCTAATATTTCTCTCTTTATAATAGTGGAAAAAGCCTTTTTAAATGCCTTTTCGTCCATGCTTATGACCAAAAGTTCAGTGTCTTTAAACAGCTCTATAGTAAGCCTTTGAGTTGCTTGGCCGTAACTTAGAGTTGAATCTCCAAATGAATGCTCCAAAATGGAATACAATTTTCTAGCTTGTTCAGAATCGCCTAGTATTTCATCCAGTTGGCCTAGCACATCTTCAATACCGTCAAGTTTCATACGACCGCAAGCACCCAGCTGATTTTGATTATCCCAAGTGATTGTTTTACCAAATAAATTAAAGTGATTGATTTCTTCAAAATCGTGATCTTCACCACCTATCACAAATACAGGTGCAAAATTATAAGAAGGATATTTTTCCTTAAGGGATCTAGATAACTTTATTGTTGATACGGCCTTGTATATGAAATACAATGGCCCTGTCATCAAAGAAGGCTGATGGGCAGTTGTAATTGTAAAAGTGTTTTCATCTAATAAATCAATAGGATTATCAAATGTATATCCTAGTTGATTGTATTGCTGTGAAAGAACCTCGAGAAGTAAATTCCGATCTACTTTGTTTTTCTTTCTATCTTCTATGACAGCATCAAATGCATTTATGTCCATTGGGTATTTCCAAAATGGCTCTAGTCGATCTTCCTGTAGCATATATGCTTTGTCCTTTTCGGAAAATTGTCTTACTTGTGCTGCTGCTATCTTATCAATAGATATTTCCATTATCATACTTTATTCGATTAGTATTTCAAAAATACAAATTCTATGGATTATCCCTTGTTCAATCTTTCAGCGGTCCTAAGCTTTAACTTAACTTTAGTATATTGTATTTATAAATACAAGTTTTATGCCAAATTACATCCTTTCCATTGACCAAGGAACAAGTAGTTCAAGAGCTGTCCTAGTCAATTCTAGAGGGTCTATAGAAAAGATCAGCCAATCCGAATTTACCCAGTATTTTCCATCTCCAGGACTCGTTGAGCATGATGCAAATGAAATATGGTCAAGTCAGCTTAAAGTTATCCGGGCTCTTTTTGAAGATAATACCATAAATCCTGAAAGCGTTTCAGGCATTGGAATAACAAACCAAAGAGAGACTTGTTTATTATGGAATAAAAAAACGGGAGAACCACTTGGTCGAGCTATTGTTTGGCAGGATAGGCGAACTGCAAATGCCTGTGATCAGCTAAATGCTTCTGGTAAATTTGATTGGATAAAAGAAAAGACGGGCCTTGTTGTTGATGCCTATTTTTCAGCAACCAAAATTGCATGGATGCTAAAAAACTATGAGGGGGTAGAGGAACTCCTCAAAACGGACGATCTTTGTGCAGGAACTATAGATAGTTGGCTGATTTTTAAATTAACGGGCAAGCACTATACAGATCCTAGCAATGCCTCTCGCACGATGCTGTTTAATATAAATACTAATGCTTGGGATACTGAGCTGTTAGACCTTTTTGAGATTCCTAGGTCCATTCTACCTAAAGTAATTCCTTCCAATAGCAATTTCGGCAAACTAAAATCAGAAATTTTAGGAGTTGAGATACCAATATATGGAGTTTTGGGTGATCAGCAAGCAGCCCTTTTTGGACAAATGTGCCATGAGCCAGGTATGGCCAAAAACACCTATGGAACAGGATGTTTTATGCTTATGAATACGGGAACAAAAAAGGTGGATTCCAAGGCGGGCTTACTTAGCACCATTGCATGGCAATTAGAAGGGATGCATCCAATATATGCTCTTGAAGGGAGTGTGTTTATTGCTGGAGCAGCAATTCAATGGCTGCGAGATGGTCTAAAAATTATTGATGAAACCCCTGATTCAGAATATTATGCCCTCAAGGTAGAGGATACTAAAGGAGTATATGTTGTACCTGCCTTTACTGGCTTAGGAGCACCATATTGGGATATGTATGCTAGGGGAGGGATCTTTGGTCTTACTCGTGATGTAGACAAAAGTCATATCATACGTGCGACTTTAGAGTCTTTGGCCTACCAAACTTATGATGTTTTAAATTGCATGCTGGAGGATTCTTCTGTACCAATTCGTGTGCTTAAAGTTGATGGGGGAGCAGCAAATAATAATCTATTAATGCAATTTCAAGCTGACATGCTCAATACTATAATTGAACGTCCTGCAAATACTGAATCTACAGCTCTAGGGGTTGCCTACCTTGCTGGTATCCGCTTAGGTCTATGGACAAAAGAATCATTACAATCCAACGTTAAACCTGCAGAATGTTTTTATCCTGAAATGGATAAAGCTAAAAGATCCAACTTATTACGAGGTTGGGCAAAGGCTGTATCTAGATGTAAAGATTGGGAGGATAAAGACTAAGGATTTCGAATGATTATATCGCCAAAGGTAATATTGATCGAAATACTTGCCAGTTCCTTACTCGGTATAAATACAGCTTTTTGTATAGACTGATTATTTTCTAGATAATTAAACTTGAGTTCTCTAGGCGTTGTGATACTGCCATAATGCGCAGTTAGTTCATAGCCATAAGCAGATGGTAATGGATCGAATAAATATACATCCGACTGCTCACCATCTATGTTTAATGAATTAAGAAGGGTATGGTCTGTGAACAATTTTACTATGCCGAATGCAGTATAAATATTAAAGTCACCACTTATGTCAGTTAATGTAATATCCGATCTTCTAGCGTTCATGGAAACTTCTCCATGAATTCCATCACCAGTTATATCACCATATTTGGTGCGAACATCGATAAGGCCTGTTATATTTTTTAATACAATTTCTGAAAACTCAGAATTTAGTGTTAGGGCATTGCTTAGTTCGGATATATGTGTTGATCCAAATTGATTCTTAACGTATACTGGACAAGTGTTTGGCAGTCTTATTGTATAAATAGCTTTCAATTGAGCTTGTGGCGTATCTCCGTCACTGGAACGAATAAAGTTTCTGAAATATACCTTGTTTCCAATCGTTTTAAAACTATACTTAATGGCTTTCAAGTCCTTCTTAGCAATCATTTCAGAGGGATGCTTCGCTATAAAATCAATTAAAATTTCTACAGAGTTTTTATCCCAAGTTTCAATAACTATTTCAGCTTTTTGTCCCTCAACATTAACTTCCATACCTGGAAGGTAGTTAAAAGACTCTTTAAGGCTTTTTGAAGCGACTTTGAGAGTAGTCTGCCCAAAGCCAAAAGAGATAAATGAAAGTGATAGCCATAAACATGCAATTATAGCTTTCATACTAATTCTATGTCTCATAATACTTTGCATCAAACTATTAGGTTAATTGTTTAGTAAGTTCCTTTATAAGAATACCTTGCTCAATCTCTATATTTTTCAATTGCTTTATCAAATAGACTTCAGTACCAAATTCCCCCAAGGCTTTTTTTAGAAGCTTCTTAGCTTCACTCAATTCCAAAAGATCATTTTTAAGTTTAGATACTCTAGGACGGGTACAAATAAATTCCATATTGCTGCAGAGAACTAATAAATCGTCAATTGCGTCTTGGTCTTCATTGTTACTTAGATTTAGTACTTTATTATCTACTTGTTCTTCTGAAACAGTGACAGCTAACAAATCGAATGGATCTTCGCTTACGGATTTCTCTATGGTGTTAAATCCAATACTTACCAATATTAGTATAGCAGCGGCAGCCGCAATCTTTCTTAAGTTAGAAAGATTGAATATTCTACCTTTAGGCTCAAGCGCCCGTTCTATTGAATTCCAAACGTGATTTGGTGCCTTATGCTCCGGCAAGTCTCTCAAGGCTTTATAAAGTGCAGGATCCTTCTTTAATTCAGAATTAATCTTATCCCATACAAAGGCTGGTGCTTGGTATTCAGGAAGCCTTTGAAGTCCTTCTATGAGTTTATCCTTATTCAATTCCTTCATATCGATTAGATCTGATTCTTTAATATCTCCCGAAGCTTACGCTTTGCGTAGAACAACTGAGATTTAGACGTACCAACTGATATTTTTAGCATTTCAGCTACTTCTTTGTGTGCATAGCCTTCGACCTCTATCATCATAAAAACCATTCTGTAGCCATCGGGTAGAGATAATATTGCCTTTTCAAGATATTCAGCTTGCAGGAAATCACCCCATTGTATAACACTCTCTTCACCTACATTTTCGATGGGTTCAAAGAATATCTTTTGCTTTTTGACCGCATTGTATGCAGTGCGAATTACAATAGTCTTGATCCATGCACCGAGGGTAGACTCACGCCTAAATGATTTAAGTCCTCGAAAAACTTTTACAAAGCCTTCTTGGAGTATATCTGCAGCCATGTCATAATCTCCTGATATCCTGTAGCAAAGAGTGAACATGGCATCCTTATACTTATCGTATAATTCACGTTGCGCCTTGGATTCTCCTTTGAGACATCTATCAACTAGATCGAATTCAGGATTTGAAGCTTTTAGCAGCATATGCTGATTGAATTATTAGTTTGAATAAAAGACAAAGGTAAAACTAAATCGGTTGTATCAACCAAAAAAAAAGCTGGATAATAATCCAGCTTTTTTTTTTAAAATGAATAACCTACAGAGGCCATAAATCTCGAAGCCTGATTATCAAAATTAAAATTTGTATCTGCTATTGTGATGTGATCACCAAATTTATTGAAATTTCCTTCATAACGAAGATCGAGATGAAATTTACGAATATCAAAGCCTATACCGCCTTGCCAACCATAGGTCATCTCCTGAAATTTACTCTTATAACCATCTAAATCGGTTAATTCTGAACTGGAGTTTAAATGCAAATGTCCTACGGGACCTATATTGAATCGAACAAACCCAAGCTTGGCTCCAAATAAAACAGGAATATCAAGCTGCTGATAGGACTCTTCGAGTACCGTCGGAGGGTTCATATTCTTAATATCTTCAATCAAGAATGAATGTCTATTTGTACTGTACACTAACTCTGGCCTAAAAATAAAACTCCCCAACTCTGCTTGCATAAATAAACCACCATGAAAGGAGTAGCTTGCTTCATTGAATTGAATACTTAATGCTTCAAATCCCTCTGAATCTAAAGTGTAGTTCTGATTATCATCTACTAGGCTCGTATGAACACCCCCTTTTAAACCGATACTAAATTGAGCATTAGAAAATGGGATAAATAATAGAATGCATACTGCTAAAAAAATGTGCCTAATCATATGTATATTTTTTGATACAGGACTAAAACGTGCAAAAATCAAGATTCGTATATGAAGGAATCATATGATTTTGTTAAAACTTGCTTTATAGCTTGAGTAACAGCAATAGAAGATTCTAAAAAAAATAATATTCCAAAGAAAAAGAGGTTGAAACCCTAAAATTGAGGTATTAGATAGTATTTTTGTTGCATAGAAAAATAAGTTATGAATAATATCGCCTTTATAGGTAGCTTTCCAAGCGCCAATCTCTGTCCAAATGATGAACGCCCAGAATACGCGTTTATAGGGAGATCAAACGTAGGAAAATCTTCTTTTATCAATACACTTTCTAATAGAAATGCACTTGCTAGAGTTTCTAAACAACCTGGTAAGACACAATCTATTAATTTCTTCTTGGTTGATGAGAGTTGGTTCCTTGTCGATCTTCCAGGCTATGGATATGCTAAAGTTTCCAAAAAAATGCGCGCGGAATGGGACTATATGGTAAAAACCTATTTACGCACAAGAACTACCATTAGTTGTATATTCCAATTGGTGGATATAAGTGTTCCGCATCAGGAAAACGATATTGAATTCATTAACTGGCTAGGGGCTTGTGGACTACCATTCATTTTGATTCTTACTAAGGCAGATAAAGCAAAAGAACCTGAGGTTTTGAAAAACATGGAAGGACTTAAATTAGCTTTAGGTAATTACTGGGACGAGCTTCCAAGGATGGTACTTACATCAGCTAATACCAAGCTTGGTAGAGAAGAGGTCCTAGAGATTATCTCCAAGGCCAATGAGGCATTTGCAAATTATTAAGTAGTACTTGATGAATAAAAGAAAAAAGTTTATAGCGCCAAAACCCCAATTGTTCCCAGATATCAAAGATTGGCCTATACATAAGCTTCATAAAGATAGGGACAAGTTTGTTTCAGAAATCTGTGAACAGACCTTTCAGGCAATTCGAAATGCATATGGTGAAGATTTATTTTCTTTACTTGCGAAAACTTCATACAGCGAGCTTATTAGGGTTAAAAATTATCCTTGGAAAGTTGATCCTAACGATGATAAACAATTCTGGTCTAGGCTTCAAAAAGAGATCAAGGCCTTAAATTCTAATACACCAGAAGAACAATTAAAGAAAGAAGATATTCTAAACCGTATTATAAGACGATATGCGGAGGAAATCGTTGGAAGTTTCAAGGAAAAGACATTTCGATTTGCACGTGTATTTTTAAGTTTCTTCTTTTCAAGATTATTAAATTCTGCTGCTGGGAAGCGCTTTAGTCGCTTTTACAATTCGGATCATCATCTCTATGAGCGATTAGTAGCAGCAGGAGAAGTAGACCACGTTCGCGAACTTGCGAAGAAAGGTACTATAGTGATGGTTCCAAACCATTTTTCAAACCTCGATTCAATCCTAATAGGCTATGTAATTGATCGTGCTTTGGGTTTACCTGCAGTATCATATGGTGCTGGCCTTAACCTTTTTAATAATGGTGTCGTTGCTTATTTTATGAATAAATTAGGCGCATATCGACTTGATCGTAGGAAAAAGAATGTGATCTATCTAGAAGTTCTAAAAGTAATGTCTAGAATAGCAATTCAGAAAGGTACTAATTCCTTGTTTTTCCCTGGAGGTACAAGGTCTAGATCAGGTTCTATGGAGTCAAGACTAAAATTAGGGTTACTTGGGACGCTAATTGAAGCGCAAAGGAATAAAATCGAGAATGGGGATAAGGAAAAGATTTTTGTTGTCCCAGTTGTACTTGGCTATCATAACGTATTAGAGGCCCGATTCATGATTCATGAATTCCTTAGAAAGACTGGCAAGGAGATGTACTTTAGGACAAAAGAGAAATTCTCAATCCGTAAAATCTTACATTTTGCATGGAAGGTATTTAGAAATGGCTCTGCGATTACAGTAACATTTGGTAAGCCTCTTGATGTTTTTGGGAATTTTGTTGATGAAAAAGGAGTCAGTAAAGGACTGCATGATGGTGAAATAGACATCAGTTCATATTACAAAAGAGATGGCGCTTTAGTTTATGACAAACAAAGGGAAACCAAATACACTCAGAACCTAGCGGAACGTATCGTAGATCGATATAAGAAGGAAAATATTGTTTTGAATTCGCATTTCATTGCAAGAGTTGCATTTGACTGTTTTCGGGAACAAAATAAGGAATTAGATATCTATGGTTTCTTAAGGCTACCGGTAGAAGATTATTCCTTGGAATATGATGCGTTTAAAGCTGCTGTCATGAACCGTTTAGATGTTTTTAAGCAGATGGAGTCGGAAGGCTTGTTTAATCTCTCTGAAGACCTAAAAGGAACTGATTACGATGCAATTATCAAACGAGGTATCGAAAACTTATCTACATTTCACGTAGCTCAACCAATTTTTATAGATAAAGAGGGGGCTGTTCGTTCTAAAAATTTCCATTTATTGTTTTATTATTATAACCGATTAGATGGATATAATTTATAATTAACCCAAGTCTCCCTGTTTATGATAAAGAGGATCCTGTTAAATGAGCGTATCATTTTCTTTTTGATCCTGATCAATGCTGTATTGATTGCTTTATTGTATTTTCCTAGTTTTAAGAACAGTGAAGAATTGATCTTTCTGGATCACCTTTTTGTTCTAATCTTCTTATTAGAAATTTGTTTTAAGATAGGAGATCTAGGCCTTAAAGCTTTTTGGAATAGTGGATGGAATAGATTTGATTCCCTAATCATAGTATGTTCTATACCTGCCATATTTCATTCCTTTAATCCGTCTGCGGAAGTTAGTGTTTTGGTTGTGTTTAGATTGCTCAGGATATTCAGGGTTATTCGTTTCTTTCAGTTTATACCAAGGATAGATACTATTTTTTCTGGTTTAAAGAGAGCTTTAAAGTCCTCTGTGTTTGTGTTCTTTGCACTGATAACACTGAATTTTCTTTTTGCTCTACTCGCATGTCAGTTTTTCCGGGATTTAGCGCCTGACTATTTTGGTAACCCTTTGATTTCATTTTATTCAATCTTTCAATCTTTTACAATTGAGGGCTGGAATGAGATTCCTAAGGTTTTAGTAGAACGCATTGAAAGTCAGGGGTATTCTTCAAATTTAGTTTATTTTTATTCTTGGGCTTGCAGACTTTTTTTTGTTTTAGTTGTTATAACAGGAGGAATGCTTGGGATGTCATTAGCTAATGCAATATTTGTGGACGAAATGACCATAGACAACAACAAGAAACTAGAAGATAAGATAGACATCTTGACGGAGCAAATTCAAACTCTCCAAGACAAGATTACAGATACGGAAGAGGATAAGGGACTTTTGCAGGAGATATCAGCACAAGAAGAAAACTAGAATTGTGATTTTTATAATTTTTGATTTAGAAGCTACTTGCTGGGATAATAGACCAGCTCATATGGTGCAAGAAACCATTGAGATCGGAGCTGTGGCAATAGATGCTTACGGAGATGAATTAAGTCGATTTCAGAGTCTTATTAAACCCATAATACATCCAAATCTTTCTGGATATTGCTATGACTTAACCTCTATAGATCAAATTGAGATAAACAGGAGTCAAAATTTCAAGGAAGTCTTTATTGACTTTGTTGATTGGATCGATGAGTTCGATGAGGATTATATAATAGCTTCTTGGGGGGATTTTGATCGCCACCAATTGATACTTGATTGCAAACTACATGATTTGGAATTTGAATGGATTAGTGAAAAGCATATAGATCTTAAAACTCAATACCATAAGTTCAAACGATTGCGAAGGAACCATGGCTTGAAATTCATACTTGAAAAGGAAGGCTACGAGTTTGAGGGTGAACAACATCGTGCACTTACTGATGCCGAAAACCTCACAGTCTTATTCAATGATTATATAGACGAATGGATATATTAAAAAAGCCTCTGAAATTCAGAGGCTTTTTTATTAGTGATCATGACCTTCGTGATCGTGACCTTCGTGATCATGACCTTCGTGATCGTGACCTTCGTGATCGTGACCTTCGTGATCATGACCTTCGTGATCATGACCTTCTGAAGATTTCTTTTCATTTTTCACATAATCCATTTTACAGCTTGGGCATTTACCGGGCTTATCTGAGCCACTGCCTTCACAATGCATCGGGCAAATATATGAAGCTGTATAGGCGTAAGTTTCCTCAACAGCAGTTTCGTCAGCTTGTTCACTCGTTTTATCTGAACACGAGCTGACAACCATTGCAGTAAATAAACAAACTGTAATGGTAAAAAGTAAGTTTTGAAGTTTCATGTTATATGAATTTTATCGAATCCAGTTATTCAACTGGAGTTCCTTTGTTCCATACTTTTCTAGATGATTCCAGACCTTCCTCATCGTATTTTATCCATTCACCATCTCTCTTTCCATCTATCATTGTTCCACGAGATCTAACATTTCCATTTAAATGATAGTATTCCCATGCACCTTGCTGTCTATCTAAAGCATAATTGCCTTTTTGCCATAAGATTCCGTCTTTGCCGAAAGTGGACCATTCACCAGTTTTCAATCCCTTTGCATCGTATGCTCCTTGTTTCCACAATTGACCTGATTCTTCATGGAACAACTTCCATGGGCCAGTTTTGTAGCCATCTGTATAAGACCCTTCGGCTATCTTATTTCCAAGCATATTGTTTTCCTCCCAGATACCTTGTTTAATCCCGTCCTCAATAGAACCAGATTCTAGACCAGTTACACCTCCTGAATACACAGTCTCAGTGCCTTTTACAAGATATTTACCATTCTGATAAACAAGTTCTGAAAGATCTACAGTTGATTCGCAAGCTGTAATAAGTAAAGCGAAAAATAATATTGGCAATAAACGCATAATCAGTAATTGTTAACTTTCTTTAAAAATAGAATTATTTTCTTGATTTCTTTTTCTTCCTTCTGAATTCTTCCAAATTTTCAATCTCTCCCATTAGGTCATCCAATCTTTTACTATTTCCTACTGCGAGATCTATAGTTTCTAAATATTCCGCTTTCTCGAGTGATAGTTCACGCACGGGCTGATAAATATATTCCTCAATAAGCTTTAGTAATTCCCTTTCATGTTCACTACAAAAGGAAATAGCTTGACCTCTAGCTCTTCCTCGGCCGGTACGACCAATCCTATGCACATAGTTCTCCGCTTGATCTGGCAAGTCATAGTTAATAACGAAATCTACACCCTCGATATCTATACCTCTAGCACTTACATCAGTAGCTATGAGTAGATTTATCGCACCTGTCTTGAAGCTATTTAAAGCCTCCGTTCTACTTTTTTGATCCTTGTCACCATGGAGTGATACTGATTTTATCTCAGCCCTTTCCATCGCTTTTACTACCCGTTCTGCTCGAACTTTAGTTCGAACAAAGGTCAATATCTTCTTATCTTTATGTTCTTTATAAAATCGCTCTAAAAAGAATCTTTTGTCATCCATCTCAATATAGCAAACTGCATGATCTACATTTTTTGAAATAGGATCTTTTGGTGATATTTGAATTCGTATAGGGTTACTTACCAGAGAGTAGGCTAAGTTTTTAATCTCAGGGTTTATAGTTGCTGAAAAGAATAGGGTTTGTCTTTTTTGAGGTAAAAATCGAATAAGATCCTCTATGTCCTTTTTGAAGCCACGATCGAGCATATGATCCGCTTCATCAAGAATTAATATTTCACATCGCTTTAGGTTTACAAAGCCTTGATGATTTAAATCGAATAATCTTCCGGGTGTACAAACTAAAATTTCCACACCTTTTTGGAGTTGCTCAATTTGAGGGTCCTGCTCAACACCTCCATGTAGACATAGGCACGAAACAGAAGTATAGCGAGCAATCTTATTAATAACTTCTGTTATTTGAAGCGCAAGCTCATGAGTTGGAGCCATAACAATAGCTCTGACACCATCACCTCTTTCTCTTCTCATTTTGCGACTCAACATACTGATTAAAGGAATCGCAAAAGCAGCTGTTTTACCGGTTCCTGTCTGAGCTATTGCAAGTACATCTTCACCATTTAAAATATTGGGAATAGCTTTAAATTGAATATCTGTAGGCTTAACTAAACCCATCTTTGCAATTCCGCGTTTTAACTCTGTTCGTATATTATAATCCTCAAACCTCATATTACCCGCATTTATTTCTTCTAAAAATGCAAATATAGTATATTAAAACAAGCTTTGAATGCCTTATTTTATTCAAAATATTTAGCATTTGGATTACCTAGGCCGAATTAACCAAACTTAAATACCCCAATTAACTTATTTTAAATCTTTAAATCTATAAGTATTTATCAATTATGATCGTATTAAAGTTTGGAGGAAGCAGTGTTGCAAATGCAGAGCGAATTAAACATGTTGCATCTATTATCTCAACTAAACCCGAACAAAAGTTGGTTGTGGTTTCTGCGCTTAAAGGTGTAACAGATGAATTGAAAGGGTTTGTCCATTCCAGCGTGGAGGCTATGCCAAGGTCTGAGATCTTGAGCCTTAAACAAAGGCATCTTGACTTAGCTGAGGAACTAGATTGCGGCAATAAAGAACTCAGCAATTACATAGAAACAATATTTAACCAAATCGAAAAGATCTGTCTGGGTATACATGCATTAGGTGAATGTACTGAGCGTATAGAAGCGCTTGTCATGGGTTCTGGGGAGAAATTATCATCCAAGATTATACATAGTTATTTTAAGACACTAAAGCTTGACTTCAAGCATCTTGATAGTGAGGAATTGATAGTAGCTAATGGTACCTATCTGGTCGCTTCTTTAGACGAAAAATTAACCTACAGTAAAATCAATGCTACTATAGATGATAAAACTAATTATATAGCTGCTGGCTTTATTGCTAGTAATCATGAAGCAAAGCCAGTTACTTTAGGAAGAGGAGGGTCAGATTATTCTGCGGCAATATATGCAGGAGCACTTAATGCTGATCGACTAGAAATATGGTCTGATGTAGATGGTATGCTTAGTGCAAATCCGAGGATAGTAAAAGAAGCCAAAATGATACGGAGCCTCTCTTATGAAGAAGCATTTGAATTGTCTTATTTTGGTGCTAAGGTTCTTTATCCGCCCACAATACGACCTCTTATTGCTTCTAATATACCTTTGGAACTCAAAAACACCTTTGCACCTGAAAAAGAAGGAACACGAATTGATCCCAATACATCGCTTGACGATAATCCAGTAAAAGGAGTAACAGCACTCAGTAATGTTGGACTTCTAAATATTTCTGGCATTGGAATGGCTAATCAGAGTGGATATGCAAAAAGAGTTTTTGAAGCATTGGAACGTGAAGCTATTAATGTGATTCTTATCACTCAGTGTTGTTCTGAACGCAGTATTTGTGTAGGTATTGATCAACAACAATTAAGTATCGCACGAGCAAGTTTGAATCAAGAATTTTCCTATGAAATAAAGAGGAGCTTATTAAATGATGTCGAAATAGACCAAGACTTTTCCATAGTTGCTTTGATTGGCGATAAGATGATCAATAAAATAGGTCTGAGTGGAAAGGTATTTAGTGTCTTAGGTGCTAATGGTATAAATATAAAAGCTATTGCCCAGGGAGCCTCTGAAAGAAATATTTCTGTAGTCGTAAATAAGAGCAATGAACATAAGGCTATCAATGTCCTTCATGAAGCTTTTTTTACTGAAAACACAAAGAAAATACACTTGTACATTGCTGGAAAAGGGAATGTTGGAGGATCTTTTTTGAAAATGTTAGAGAAGCAGGCATATTTCCTAAAACAACAATACAATTTGGAGTTAAAAGTAGTATCGCTCTTCAATAGTAAAAGACATCTTTCTTCAGCAAACCTTAATATTTCTGCCTTTGAATCTGAATTTGAAAAGCATGCAATAGAGTACAAGGACCTTTCTGAAATTGTCGAAAAGATTAAATCTGAAAACCTTAGGAATTCAATATTTATAGATAATACAGCTTCACAAGTAGTCAGCGATCATTATGAGTCAATCTTAAATGCGGGTGCAAGTATTGCGACTTGTAATAAAATAGCTTGTAGCTCTGAATATAATCGCTATTCAAACCTCAAAAGATTGGCAAAAGAGAAAGTTCTTGAGTTTAAATATGAAACTTGTGTAGGCGCTGCCTTACCTGTGATTAAAACGATACAAGATCTAGTTCTAAGTGGTGATCAAATCACATCGGTAGAAGCAGTATTGTCAGGTAGTCTAAACTTTATTTTCAATACTTATGACGGGTCTTCTACTTTTGCTGAGGTTGTTGCTGAAGCAAAAAAATTAGGTTATACAGAACCGAATCCATTAATAGACTTGAGTGGTGTGGATGCCATTCGGAAAATCCTTATTCTAGCTAGGGAGAGTGGCTTGGAATTAAACTTTGAAGATGTTGTAAATGAAGGCTTTTTACCTGATGAATGTCTAAAGGCAGAGGGCACAGAAGACTTGTTCAAAGCCCTTGAGAATAACGATGCTCATTTTAAATCAATATATGAGGAAGCACATGCAAAAGGAGAACGCCTGAAGGTCGTAGCAAAGTTTGTGAATGGAAAAGCTAGCTTTGGCTTGAAATCAGTTGATATTAATCATCCTTTTTATAACTTAGACGGAAAGGATAATATATTTTCCATCAAGACGCATCGCTACCCAGAACAACCATTGATTGTCAAAGGAGCAGGGGCAGGAGCAGAGGTTACTGCAAGCGGAGTCTTTTCTGATTTAATGCTTATTGTAAATAAATAATTGAATGAAAAGCGTAAAAGCATTCGCACCAGCATCTTACTCTAATCTTTCTGTAGGTTTTGATATTCTTGGTTTGGCTTTAACTAGCCTGGGGGACATAGTTGAACTTACTCAGCGGGAAGATTCTTCTATTGTAATCACTCAAATTAACGGTGCTGATAATTTGTCTTTGGATACTGACAAAAATTGTTGTGGAATCGTAATTCAAAAAATGCAAGAAACACTGGATTCTAGTGTTGGATGCAATATAATCATACATAAAGGATTTAAACCTGGTAGCGGCTTAGGCTCAAGTTCAGCAAGTTCTGTTGGCGCAGCTGTAGCTTACAATGAACTTTTAGGGAACCCCTTAGAAAAAGAGGATCTTATTGATTTTGCTTTAGAGGGTGAACTTGTAGCATGTGGAGCGAAACATGCAGATAATGTCGCCCCATCTCTATTTGGTGGCTTGGTCATGGTACGTTCTTATGATCCCCTTGATATTTTAGCATTGCCGGTACCAGAGGGCTTATATGCGATAACAGTGTTTCCTGATGTAGTTGTTAAAACGGAAGCCTCTAGGAAATTACTTCCTGAAAAAATAGGAATGTCTGATCTTACCAAGCAGGTTGCTAATATGGCAGCATTCGTAAAAGCACTTTACGAAGAGGATTATGACTTGTTTTCTAATTGCCTGAACGATCATGTTGCAGAGCCTTATAGAAAAAGCCTTATTCCTCATTTTGACACAATGAAATCTATCGCTTTAGACAATGGAGCTTTAAATTTTGGTATTTCTGGTTCAGGTCCTACTGTATTTGCACTTGCAAAAGATGAGGCTGAAGCAGAGGATATTAGAACTAGAATAGAGGAATTATTAAAAGAGGATGATATTGCATGTAATTCTTTTATAGAAAAACTAAGCTACTCTGAGGGAGCTTACATAATGACATAAATGATATTTACCAGTACGAAAAATAGTAAAGAAGCTGTTGGATTTAGAACAGCAGCATTGAATGGACTAGCAAGTAATAAAGGGCTTTATGTTCCGACATTTATGCCAAAACTAAATACTGATATCCTTGAAAGTGATGTATTTGGCCCTGAAGAAGCTGCTCAGGTTATGCGCCTTTTTGTAGATGAAGATATTCCATTAAAAAAATTAACTGAAATCCTTGATCAGACCTTGGCTTTTGATTTTCCCTTGGAGCAGATTGGAGAAGATAAGTATTGTCTTGAACTATTTCATGGTCCTACTAAAGCGTTCAAGGATGTGGGGGCTCGTTTTATGTCCAGAGTACTAGGGTACTTTAAGGCACAGGACTCTAACAAATCACATGTCTTAGTTGCAACTTCGGGAGATACCGGAGCTGCTGTGGCTAATGGTTTTTTGAATATTGATGGAGTAGAGGTTCATATTCTTTTTCCAAAAGGTAAGGTCTCTGAATACCAAGAAAGGCAAATGACTACCTTAGGAGGTAATATCAATGCTTATGAAGTAGAAGGCACCTTTGATGATTGCCAATCCCTTGTAAAACAAGCATTTTCAGACAATGAGTTAAAGGAAAAAATGAGCTTGAGTTCAGCAAATTCAATAAATGTAGCTCGCTTTTTACCACAAATGCTATATTATTTCATCGCTTCTAACACACTGAAAAACAAAAACTTAAACAACATTACATATTCTGTTCCTTCTGGTAATTTTGGCAATCTGACTGCTGGTTTATATGCCAATGCTTTGGGACTTCCTGTAGCGAAATTTATAGCTTCTACAAATAAGAACGATACCTTCATTAATTATTTGATGTCAGGGACTTACGAGCCTAAGCCTTCTGTACTTACCTATTCAAATGCTATGGATGTTGGAGCACCTAGTAATTTTACCAGAATCCTAGACCTTTTTGATAATGATTGGAAAGCTATAAAAGGTAAAATTGATGGAATTGCCGTTTCTGATGAAGAAACGTTACAGATTATGGATCGTATCTATTCTGCTACAGGTTATATTATTGATCCCCATGGTGCTGTTGGATACCTTGGGCTGGAAAGCTTTCAGAAAGAAGGAAATACTGGAGTAGTGCTAGGGACGGCCTCTCCATTAAAATTTTCTTCTGTTATCCAAAAGGTAGTTCCTTCATTTGAAACTCCAGATGCCGGATCTAAAACTGTATTCAAAACGAGTATTAAAAATGATTATAAGTCATTTTTGGAAGTTCTATTGTCTTGATGTTTTAAGCGACTGTAAACTATGTTAAATACCTTAAAGAAATATTTCGGCTATGATTCCTTCAGGCCGATGCAAGAAGAAATAATATCTACAATCATTGATGGCAAGGACGCTTTAGTTCTTATGCCCACAGGTGGCGGTAAATCATTATGTTATCAGATTCCTGCTCTTATGATGGAGGGTACGGCTATTGTAATTTCTCCCCTTATTGCTTTAATGAAAGATCAAGTTGATGCACTTCGATTAAACGGAATAAAAGCCGCTTATTTCAATTCCTCCCTAAGCAATTCGGAAAAAAGTGGTGTCATTAATGCACTTCAAGCCGGTGAATTAAAATTATTGTATCTATCTCCTGAACGTTTGCTGTCAGAAGGAGGCTACTTCATGAATTTGCTGAAGAAAACTAAAATCTCACTCTTTGCCATAGATGAGGCACATTGTATTTCTCAATGGGGCCATGACTTTAGACCTGAATATAGTGCACTTGGGCGTATTAAACAGGAGTTTCCAGGTAAACCATTGATTGCATTGACGGCAACAGCTGATGGCCGAACTAAAGAAGATATCATACAAAAACTAGAATTGTCAAAGGCGAAGAAATTTGTTTCTAGTTTTAATCGAGCGAATATAAAGTATACCATTTATCCCAAACAAGACAGCCGTAAAAAATTG
>JBELIG010000266.1:0-4043 GCA_042091035.1 Sphingobacteriales bacterium
ACATTCTTTACATCTTCAACATAGCTACCTACTGCTCTTTTGATATCTTCAAAAAGAGATAGATAGGTTCGAAGGAATCTTGGTTGGAAGTCTTTCGTTATTCCAAGCATATCATGGGTAACTAAGACCTGACCAGCAGTTGCATTTCCTGCGCCGATTCCAATAGTTGGAATATTTATTTCTTTAACAACGCGTTCTGTTAAGGTTGCAGGGATTTTTTCCAAAACGATGCCAAAGCAGCCAAGCTCCTCTAGCAATTTGGCGTCTTCGATCAATTTTTCAGCCTCTTCCTCTTCTTTTGCTCGGACCGTGTAGGTTCCAAATTTATAGATACTTTGAGGTGTGAGTCCTAAATGGCCCATCACAGGAACTCCTGCAGATAGTATTCTTCTTATGGATTCTTCAATTTCTCTTCCTCCTTCAATCTTTACGGCATGAGCGCCAGATTCCTTCATGATGCGGATCGTAGAATCTAAAGCATTTTTTGAATTACCTTGGTAGGTTCCGAAGGGAAGGTCTACTATTACTAATGCGCGATTTACTGCTCTGACTACTGAGGATGCATGGTAGATCATCTGATCGAGTGTGATCGGTAATGTAGTTTCGTGTCCAGCCATTACATTAGATGCAGAATCACCGACTAGAAGAACGTCAACGCCTGCAGCATCGAGAATCTTCGCCATAGAATAATCATAAGCCGTTAGCATAGAGATTTTTTCTCCTTTAGCCTTCAACGCATGAAGGGTATTTGTTGTTACTCTTTTAACTTCTTTATTGATTGACATGCTATTTTTTTTTCACAAGGTACTAAAGTGTGTTTATATCTTCAAAGTTGTGTAATTATGGCATAAACATACTTAAATTGATTATTCTTCTTTTAATAATTTTCTTTAAGTGCCATTTTTGCTGTTAATTTGCTATTGATTAAAATCAAATTAGAATATGAAAAAAGTTTTTTTTGCGCTTTGTATTGTTTTTTCTTTTGCTTCTTGCTCAAATGATATTGAGTTGTTTGCTGAATGGGAAAACATTCCTGTAGTTTATGGCTTGATTGAGGCTGATGATAATGATCAGTATATAAGAATAGAACGAGTTTTTCAAGGACAGGAGGGAAATGCATTTGATGCTGCCAACAATATAGATTCTGTTTATTACAACAATGCCTATGTGACACTTACGAATGAAACAACTGGATCATTCACAACATTGGAGAAAACTGAAGTGAGTGCTACTAATGGTTGGGTAAGAAATGAAGGCTTGTTTGCTTCTGATCCTAATTTTCTATATAAATTAGATAGTGATGATTTAAGTTTCGATCCAGGAGATGCGCTTAGGCTTGAGATTTATAATGATGGAGAAGACACACCATTTACATCTGCTACAACAACAATTCTAGAACCTGTAGATTATCAGGAGAGTGATACTGAGATATTGTCATTTCGTCCAGGAAAACCAACTGGCTTTCTTTTTGAGTATGGACCTAATGCAAAGATTTTTGATCTTATCATTTATTTGAACTTTCAAGAGTTCAATCAGGAAGATCAATCCGTAACAGATAAAACTGTAAAATGGATTGCTTCTCAAGGAGTAAAAATACCAGAAAGTGCTTCATCTTTCTACAATTATTCTATTCAGGGAGATGGCTTTTATTCAATACTTCTTTCCAGCTTAGAAAAAGACCCTGCAATCCTAAGGTTCTTCAATACAATGTCTGTTGAGTTTATTGTAGCGGGAACAGAATTAAACGACTTCAATGAAATTGCACTGGTAAATACAGGTATCACTTCTGCTCAGGAGATTCCTACCTATACAAATCTAACAAATGGCTTAGGCATTTTGTCTTCTAAGGCTTCATCTATTGTGGAAGGTTTGACTCTGAGTGATGTTGCTATGGATACATTACGGAACTCAGATTTGACAGCTGAACTTAATTTTCAGTAATAAAACTGACTTTTTGTCAGAAACAACAGCCGTGTCACTTTGTGGCACGGCTGTTGTTATTTAGGTAAGTGAATTTAATACTAAACAGAAATTAAACAATAAAAATACAATGGGGAAAATCATTGGTATTGACTTAGGTACAACCAACTCCTGTGTTGCCGTAATGGAAGGTAACGAGCCTGTGGTTATCACAAATGATGAAGGAAAGAGAACTACTCCATCAGTGGTAGCTTTCGTAGACGGAGGTGAGCGTAAAATTGGTGATTCTGCAAAGCGTCAAGCAATTACCAACCCTCAAAAGACTATTTCTTCTATCAAGCGTTTTATGGGTAGCCGTTTCTCTGAAATTGGTAACGAACCTGCTAAAGTAGCGTATGATGTAGTTAAAGGAGATAACGATACAGTTCGAGTGAATATTGACGACCGTCAGTATACTCCTCAGGAATTATCTGCAATGATCCTTCAGAAGATGAAGAAGGTTGCTGAAGATTTCTTAGGTCAAGAAGTGACAGAGGCAGTTGTAACTGTTCCTGCTTATTTCAATGATTCTCAGCGTCAAGCAACTAAAGAGGCTGGAGAGATTGCAGGATTAAAAATTTCTCGTATTATCAATGAGCCAACTGCTGCTGCCCTTGCCTATGGTATGGACAAGCAAGACAAGGATATGACTATTGCTGTTTATGACCTTGGTGGTGGTACATTTGATATCTCTATTCTTGAATTGGGTGATGGTGTCTTTGAGGTTAAGTCTACAAATGGTGATACACACCTAGGTGGAGATGATTTTGACGGAGTTATCATTGATCACTTTGCAGAAACGTTCTTAGCAGACAACAATATGGACCTTAGAAAGGATCCTATGTCTCTTCAGCGTTTGAAAGATGCTGCAGAAAAAGCAAAAATTGAGCTTTCTGCTTCTACAGAAGCGGAAATTAATCTACCATATATCACAGCTAAGGATGGAGTTCCTTTACACCTTGTTACTAAATTGACAAGAGCGAAGTTCGAACAACTTGCTTACGATCTAGTACAGCGCACATTGAAGCCTTGTGCTGAGGCATTGAAAGATGCTGGAATGGACAAAGGAGAGATTGATGAGATTATTATGGTTGGTGGTTCTACAAGAATTCCAGCTATACAGAAAGCAGTTGAGGAATTCTTTGGCAAAAAGCCTAATAAATCTGTAAACCCCGATGAAGTTGTTGCAGTAGGTGCATCTATTCAAGGTGGTGTATTGAGTGGCGATGTTAAAGATGTATTACTTCTTGATGTAACACCACTTTCTTTGGGTATCGAGACTATGGGTAATGTATTTGACGTAGTTATTGAATCGAATTCTACAATACCAACGAAGAAGACCAAAACTTATTCAACAGCTCAGGATAATCAACCTTCTGTAGAGATTCACATCCTACAAGGTGAGCGTCCAATGGCTAAAGATAACAGATCAGTAGGTCGTTTCATCTTAGATGGTATTCCAGCAGGTAGAAGAGGGGAGCCTCAGATTGAAGTAACATTTGATATGGATGCCAATGGTATCTTAAGTGTATCTGCTAAAGAGAAAGTTTCTGGAAAAGAGCAAAGTATACGCATTGAAGCATCAACAGGACTATCTGATGAAGAAATCCAAAAGATGCGCGATGAGGCTAAAGCTAATGCTGATTCTGATAAGGCTTCAAGAGAAAAAGTAGATAAGATCAATGAAGCTGATCAAATTATTTTCCAAACAGAAAAGCAGTTAGAGGAATTCGGAGATAAAATCTCAGATGACCTTAAGCAACCTATCGTTGCTGCTGTTGAGGAATTGAAAGCTGCTAAAGCTGCCGAAGATTCTGCTGCTATTGACGCTGCAAAAGAGAAGGTTACTCAAACCTTCCAAGCTGCTTCACAGCAAATATATCAAGCACAGCAAGAAGCACAGGCTAATGCTGGTGCAAGTGAAGCTTCAGATGCTACGGAAGGCTCATCAGATGAGAAAGATGATGTGACTGATGTAGAGTTCGAAGAAGTAGATGATAAAAAGTAATTTCAATATAGATTTTGAAATAGGGAGGCCCAAAAGGCCTCCTTTTTTTATTTCAAAAACTTTTTAATATAACTTT
>JBELIG010000031.1:0-21444 GCA_042091035.1 Sphingobacteriales bacterium
TTGGATTTTTATATTACAAATATTATTTATATAATTATGATTGATTATATAACTGTCATTTTGTAACTAATACATCCCCGTACTTTGATTAAAGCTATCATAATTGAAGATGAATTAAAAGGTTTATTGAACCTTCAAAATTTATTATTGCAATACTGCGAAAATGTTCAGTTGGTAGGTCAAGCAAGGTCCTTGGAAGAGGCATATGCCCTAGTCGATAAATTACAAGATGGTTTCGATCTTGCCTTCTTAGATATAAGTCTCCCAGATGGCTTGATTTTTCAATTCCTTGATGAGATTAAGCCCATAGATTTTGATGTGATATTTGTCACAGCTTATGATAAGTATGCCATTCAGGCCTGTGAATATTCTTCAATAGGCTATGTCTTAAAACCTATAAATCCGGATAGCTTAGCCCAAGCAGTCAATCGGGTAAGATTGGGTCGGTCTAAGTTTATTGATAGCAGACTTGATGTTTTTAAAGGCGTTTATAATAATCCAAACGCTTTTGAGAAGATGAGTGTCTCTGCATTAGATGGGATTTATTTCCTAAATATCAAGGATATCCTTCGCTTAGAGGCAGAGGATAATTACACGCACATTTTCTTGAAAAGTGGAGAGAAAATAACTGCTTCCAAAACAATCAAATCTTACGAAGAATTATTGCTCGAGATGAATTTTTATAGGGTTCATAAGCGACACGTCATCAATCTAAATTACATGCGTAAGTTTGTAAAAGGTGATGGGGGGTATGTTGTGATGGATGACGATATTCGGATAGAAGTCTCTAGGAGGAGAAGGCCTGCGTTTATGGAACAAATGAAGCGCTTGCAAACGGTTATCTGATCTAATAATATAAAAAAAAGAATACTACACATTTTGTTGGTCTATATATGTTTGACGGTTTATTAAAAAGTAAGATATCTAAGGTCCTTAGGTGGGATTTTTTTATATAAAAAAATTGCTTATAAATGGAATCGTTCATATATTCAAGTGGTGTCAACTACTTTCAAAACATTTAAACTATGGGAAAATCAAAGAAGGATCTTGACGATTTGAAGAAGGATCTTAAAGCACTCAAAAAAGAAGACATGAAGTCAATTGTCGGTGGAAAAGACAAAAAGCGAAAATGGAAACGCTGGATGAATCTATGCGGCGATATATTACCTCAATAGGAAAATAATAAGACATGTTAAGATCCGGTATTGATGATGTTTCTGCACTCAATAATGATCCGAGTCTAGTCTTTGAGCTTGTTGATTCTCAAAGATCAGCCTTACAAAAATTAGTTTTTTTGGATCGTATAATTCCGGATTTTATTTTTAAATCTCCTGCAATTGCAACTAGGCTTCTTTCCATTCAACATAATCTAAGTTGTTTCAAAGAATTTCCTGATTATCAGATTAAACATTTTAAAAATCTAGGCTTCCTGAATAATCAGCAATATTCATTTAGAACTTCTATAAATGCGTATTCAAAAGCTAGAAATCTTATAGAGGTACATGGGGATATTTCACAGCAAGTTTCGATCAACATCGATATCGCTGGTCCTTTAATTAATCTGCAATATTTTGATAAAGCTATTGAATGTTTAGATCGAGCCAAACACCTTTTACAAAATAGTCCTAGCCTTGTATTAACTGCTCGATTACTCTGCAGAGAAGCCTATTTGGATTTGCATTTGAAGAAGGACACCTCTGCCAGTCAATACTTTCTTGAATCTGAACGCATTCTTCTTGAACAAAGGTCATCTACCTTTGTGAATACCTATTTTTTAAATCTAGTTCAAAGTGGATTGGGCAGGATAGCTGAAGCTGGTTCCGAGTGGGATAAAGCCCTGATGTATTACCTTCAGATTGTAGAACGCTTGCTAGAGGATGATATCCATTCTCGTCTATGTTGGCATTATTTGAATATTGGGCGTTGTTATGCGGCATTGGATAAATGCGATCAAGCGAGAGATTATTTTTATAGAGCAATAAATGAGGAGATAGATTCATCTCCTAAAGCCCGTGCTTCCGCATACGCTAATCTAGGTTTTTTAGATAACGATGAGGGTAAGTTTGAAGCGGCCATAGTTCTATATGAGCAGGCTGAACAAATTTTTCGCTCGCAGGAAAGTCCGGAGTATTTTAATGTTTCAAACACCTTAAGGTGGAAAGCTAAAGCTAAAATTGAACTTGGAAAAGGGGAGGAGGGTTTACAATTACTTATGGATTCTCATGCTGCAGCGAATAGTGCTGGAAGTTATCAACTAAAGGCAGAGATCTACAAAGACCTTGCATCTTTTTTCGCTGAACAAGCCGATTTTAAGAATGCTTATGAATACCAACTTTTGCATGAGCAAAGTCTAGAAAAGCATACGGAAAAGTATAACCAAGAATTTAAGATTGGATTAGAGGTAAGGTACCAAACGGAGCAAAAGAAGCGTGAAACGGAGATGCTTAAATTGAAGGCAACGCAGCTTCAGCTTAAAGCTCTAAGTGCTCAGATGAACCCACATTTTCTTTATAATGCCTTAAATGCAATTCAGCATTATATAACCTCAAATGAAGTAAAGAATGCAACTAAGTACCTAGCAGAATTTGCACACCTAATCAGGAAGTCCTTGGAGTATTCGGATTTAGAAATAATTAGCCTTGAGAAGGAAATTGATTTCTTAGATAACTATTTATCTATAAATCAAAAATTGAGGTTTGAAGACCAGCTAGAGTATGAAATTATTGTAGATGATGATATAGAGGAAGATATTCTAGGTGTTCCCACAATGATTGTTCAGCCGTATGTGGAAAATTCTATTGAGCATGGTTTAAGGACCATAGATAAAGGTAGAATAAGAATTCATTTCAAGATGCTTGATGAAAATAATATTGTCTGCGAAATCCTTGATAATGGAATTGGACGATTAGCAGCTGCAAAATTTATTCATAAGAGTGGACGTGCGCAAGCACATAGATCAATGGGTACAATGATCACTGAGAATCGACTCGAGCTATTACATGAGGCCAGAGAAAAAAAGATCTATGTTGAAACGATCGATTTACTAGACAAAAAAACAGGATTTGCAACAGGAACTAAAGTCCTTGTGCAAATCCCTGTAGTTGAAGTTCAAATTAGATAAATTAGGAACAGCCTGTTCCTTAGGCAGGCTGAATTATGTAATTTTCTTTTTATATGAAGTGCTCTTCCGTTTTCTGCGATATTGATACCACTTCTTATCAAATAGCCACCGATACATAAATACAGCCTTTTTATTAAAAAAACAAATATATGTATGTAATTTTTTTGATTTGTGACTGAATTACAATCAAAAGGATTGATTTGGTGTTTTTACCACTTTCTAACTGAAAGTGTACACTCCTTTCGGAAAGCGTTCCGATTGCTAATTGTTCTAAATATTCTATTCCTTTTTCCTCTATATTGTAACGTGTAGTTTTCTCATAGTATGTTAAGTGCTCCTACATCCTATCTAGCCTCCTTGATGTAGGAGTTTTTTTATTCTTCAAGCACTTCGAATACAATTCTTTTTTCTACACCCTTTCTGTCTTTTAAGAGTATTACATGTTTCCCTTTTCCTGCGCGGAAAGACATGTCATGAATGAATTTTGTTTCTCCGAGATAACTATCATCTAAGTGCCAGAATAGAGATTCTGTTTCAGAAGAATGAACGGCAGAGAATACTAGTTTTGATTTATCATTATTAAGTTTCCGAGGTATAAAGAGTTTGAAATTATTACTTGGTGGGTAGATGAATTCAATTTGACTCTCCGTAGATGCATTTAAACAGTCTGGATGAAAAGGTGGAAGAGCTTGAACAGCCCGGCCGCCTTTGTTCATAAAAAACATTTCTTTTGGTGTGGGAATGAAATAGGAAACTTCCGTAAGCTCCATCGATGTATCACATTGTTTATTAGCTCTAAAGAGGCTATCCGAAGTACAGGTGATGAATTTGTGTTGTTGGCAGGATGGGAGGTGTTCGCTAGCTCGGGGCAATAGTACTTGTATTGCAGGGCATTTTGCTGTAGGCTTATAACCACTTGTTGCGCATATTTGTTGGTCAAAGAGTTCATCCATTGGTGCATCGTACCAACTATGGTTTGGTAGGGCATTGAAGACTTTAAAAAAGAGTGGTGCAGCTGCTTGAAGGCCGACAAGACCTTCGCGTCCTTCACCATTTGCATTTCCAACCCAAACGCCTACAAGGTATTTTCCATTAACACCAATGGACCAGGCGTCTTTAAACCCATGACTCGTTCCTGTTTTCCAGGCTATTTTCTGTGCAGAGGAGAAATACTGCCATTGTCCTTCTGTTCCTGGTCTTTTTAAAGAGCTTAGTGTTTCAAATGTATGCCAGATTGATGCAGCACTGAAATGTTCGTATTGTTTGTGAAGCTTCCCATTTTTCTGTTCTTTAGTTTGTAACAGGGATGCTTCATTATAATAGGTAGGCTTGTATTTTCCTTTGTTTGTATTGAAATTTCTTAGCGTTCTTGCCATCCCACCATATACCTTTGCAAGGTCCCATAGTGTTATTTCTGCTCCTCCAAGGATCAAACTTAAGCCATAATCGTCCGCACTTCGATTAATACTCTTAAACTGAAGTTCTTTGAGTTCCTTGAGGAATTTTTGGTGATCGTATTTGTGCAGTAAGTCAACGAATGGAAGATTCAGTGATCTATAAAGGCACTCATCAGCAGGAACCAATCCTTCGAATTTTTCGGAATAATTCTTTGGAGCATAACCGCCCCAGTTATCTGGAACATCCCTGAGTAGTGCGTATGGACTAATCTTGGAGTTGTCGATTGCTTTTGCGTAAAGGAGCGGCTTTAAAACAGACCCTGAACTCCTTTTAGCTTGTATCATGTCTACATATGGTTGATACTTTCTTTCTAGTTTAGGTGTATTTCCAACATATGCTAGTACTTCATTTTTTTCTAGATCAGTAACAATGATTGCTAGGTTATGAATCTGAGCATTTTTTAAGCTGCTCCAGTATCTAGTTGCAGCATTGTTTAATTGATCTTGAAGCCTTCCATCTATTGTAGAATGAAAACGCTCAGTATTTTTGTTCTTTTTTATACATAGATCCAATAGGTGCGGTGCAATTTGTGGAAGCGGTTTTGGCTTAGTTGGTAGTTCTTCTAGTATGGCAAGGGAATAATCTTCAAGACTTATAATACCATGCTCATGCATGCTTTTTAGTAATCGATTTCGTTTATCTTCTAGTGCTGATCTAGATCTTCCGGGGTGAATCAGTCCAGGTGCATTTGGAAGCACAGCTAGCATAGCGGACTCTGACCAAGATAAGCCTGTATGTGGTTTGCCAAAGTACCGCCACGAGGCCGCCTCTATACCAATTATATTACCGCCGAAAGGAGCATTAGATGCATATATTTTTAGTATTTTTTTCTTGGAGTAACTTAACTCTAGGCGAATAGAAAATATGATTTCTTTTATTTTCTTTAGATAGGTTCGTTGTCCTTTTGAATTACTCATCCGGGCAATTTGCATACTTATTGTGCTTCCACCTTGGCGTCTTTTGTGCTTAATATTACTTAAAAAAGCTCTTGCTATTCCTTTTGGGTCAACTCCTATATGATTATAGAAATTGCGATCCTCATAATGAAGAAGAGCACGTTTGAATTTATAAGAAACACTATCTGTTTCATGAAAATGCCATTGCCCATTTGTTGCAATCTTTGCTCCAAGTAGTTGCTCTTTATTATCTAGTAGAACTGGAGATACAGGAAGGTCAAACAAAGGTCTGGGTAAAAGAATAAATAGGAACCACAAGAGGAATATGCTAATTCCTAGGTTCTCTTTTATTAATTTACTTACAGTTTGAGCCAGCTTCATGAACAAATGATTTAATTCGATAGTATATCCTTGATTTGCTGCAGGAGTTCAAGGTTGTTTCCTTCAAATGGTAATTGATTTAGGTTGACTGTATCACCTCTCATTAGCATCATGAAATGATCTGCAAGTATTTCATCTGGATGTATGATATAGCCAGTGTTAGTACCTATAACATTGAAGTATGCACCCATCATTTTTTGCTGATCAAGCAAAGAATCTCCCGCCTTATTACAATCGACCAAAAAGCTTCCGTCATCAAGTCGCTGCAATCCGTATAGCTTAAACTCAAAGTTTGGAAATAGTCCCATTTTATACTTTGGTTTTTTCCTGCTGAGTATTATTGGGCATACTTGAATAGGTTCTCCCTCTGATTGCAATGTAATCATCCAGTTCATATCTAAACCGTCTGGATTGTAAATCAAACGATCATCAAGTGCTTTGGGGATTTGAATATCCTGTACAGCTGAAAATCCGATGACTTCATATAGTTCTTCTTGTATGCCTGGATTATATCTAGAAAAGATATGAAATATTTCATGGAGCATAACTCCACTGAAGGCACTGCTGTCTTTATCATTGAGAACATTCTCAGGGATTATAATACAGTTCTCACGAGTATAGTACACTGAGTTTCCATAATGATTACCAGCTACTTTTATTAATAGAATTGAATCGGGTAGACTTATAGCATTTAATTCAGCATTTTGATACAAATCGTTGAAGGTTTCATTCAAATAATCTATGTCAGAACTTGAAAAGGATCTCACATCTGATCTAAGAAATTCCTTGTATTGGTTTATCAATGATAGGTCAGACTCACTAGAAAGCATATTTTGCTTCATCTGTAGACTTATTTCATTGCTATTTATTCGTTCAAAGAAATGGTCTATTTTATCTGTCGTTAAATGATAGGCGGCTTCCTTTCCATTTAGGGCATAAATACCATCTACTTCTAATTTGATTTGGGCACTACTCGCACAACTAATACAAGTGAGGAGTATTCCAAGTGTTAAAAGATTGATTAATGATTTCATCTTAATACTTAAGTTTCCTTGAATATATTTTTTTTGAGCCTAAATAAAAAGCCGTTCCTCCTTAGGAAACGGCTTTTAGGGAATTAATTATCCTTTTTCTTTTTTCGTTTGAGTGGATTGAATTCCTCGAGTTTCTTTTTGATTGCTTCTTCTGCTTTTTTATTACGCTCTTTAAGCAACGAGTCTAAGCGTGTTTTTTCAAGATTTTCCTTCAGAATTCGCTCGGCTTCAGCTGCTGCCTCTTCTTTTCTCTTGTCTGTTTCTTTTGCAAGTTTATCCTTAAGCTCAGATTTCTTTTTATCGGCTTCAGCCGCTGCTTTTTCTTTCAGTTTGTCAAGCTCTTCATTTGCACTGTCCTTAATCTCGTCTACTTGACTGTCAATTTCCTTTTTGAGGTCATCCTTAAGGAGTTCAGCAATTTCTTTATCATTACTTTTACCTTCAGCTCCAAGTAATTTTACATCCACTTGAGGTTCAGTGCTCTTTCCACTTAGCTTTATAGTTAGATTGATATATTCTGCTTTTTCCACTTCAAAACCTAGTTTGCCAGCTTGTGCGTTGATGAGGGCATATCCTGCATCTACAGCACTTCCTGTGATGCCACTATCATACATGCTACTTGGTATCTTTGTATGGATCTTGTAATCGATTTCTTGATCTAGGCTATGGGTACCTCCGATGGTCAAATCTATGTCCTTATAGCTGATGTCAAAATCCTTTACTTCAATACTACCATCTTTTACCTCAAACCAGTTTTTGGTATCCTTTAGTTGAATTCCATTAAAAATATTAAGTCCTAGTTTTTCATCAATGGCTGAGAGGGTTTGAAATTCCTGTATCTCTCCTGCAATTGTATGAATGAAGCCTTGTGCGTTTAGTTGATCCATGATAGGCATCATGTCTTGTCCCATCTTACCATCCATAACCAGGCTCGTATTAAATGAACCATTCATATATGCTCCAATTGGAGCTATTTTTTGGTAGGTATTTAAGCTGCTGAATGCTTTCGAAAAATTGATGTTTTTGAGGTCGAATTTGAAGTTGAAACCAGGATCTTTAGGCTCAAATGTATCGTAGGCTCCGGAAATAACCATAGAACCTCCTAGACCTTCTGTGGCACAATTATCTAGAATCACTTGACCGTTATTTATAAGCATACTGCCCACGAAGTTATTCAATACGATCTTGTCATAGATTATCTCTTTAGCTTTTGCATTTAATTCTAAATTTATATTCTTTGGAATGACAATCAATTCATAAGAGCTAGTATCTGCCGGCTCTAAGTCTTTAGCTTCAATGTCAGCAGATGATACCATAAATGGATTTAAATTCAATCGATTTGACTCAAGATTTAGAGCTCCCTCCAAGATTTCATCATGTAGTAGGAAACCAAAAATATTTCTGATTATTCCTGAACTTCTGAAGTCTGAATCTTCAATTTTTGCAGAAAAATTTTCCGCTGCAAGAAAATTGTAAGTCATATGTCCCTTGGTCTTAAAGTCCTCTATCGAATAATTTTCATAATCAATCTGGTCGAATGAAGCATTTAAGGCAAAATCAAATTTTTCTACAGGAAGACTTGTTAGCTCTTCTTCTTCAATTTCTATTCTATCTTCTGTGGTTTCAGAAACTTGTTCTTCTGTTGTTTCGCTATCACTCAACCATTCATCGGCATAGAAATATCCTGAATTGATTTGAAGACTTCCTTTGAGCGTTTGTTCAGGATTAAAATAAGCGAGAAGGTTTTCAATCTGCCCTTTACCACTCAAGTCTGATTTTCCTAGCTTTGTGCTGAAATCACTGATTTGAACTTTTTGCGGTGAAAAATTGGCTTCAAGACGCTCTATGGATATAGGAGGATAATCGTAAGCCAATGTTTTGAAATCAACTAAACTAAGAGTTCCATCCACAACCATATCTCCATATGCCTCCGTTTCAACTTGCCTGTAATTACCTGTGAAGTTGAAGTCTGCTTTAAGATTCCCTTCTAGGGCATTGATATCTTCTATTGGAAAAGCTTTACCTAATGCATGGAGGTCAATAGCCCCATTAAGCGCCATATCCAAATCAGGATTGGATAAAGGTGTTTTTAGCATAAACCTTCCACCAAAGATTTGATCCTGTAGGTTCATAGAAAATTGTGGCATGCTTATGTTGAGTTTATCAAGATCCCCAGCTTCTTTTTTAAGCTTAAGTTTAGCTTTTATGTCTTTTATTGGAAAAGGTAAATCAGGATATTGTACATAGCCATCTTCAGCAGATAAATTAAAGGTGATTGCTGGATAATGATTCTCGTAGTATGCTCCTTTGATAGAGCCATCGAGTTTAAAAGCTCCTTTGAACTCAATATCTTGGTAGTCTTCAACAAATGCAGCTGGAATAAGGCTGAATAATTCTCCAAAACTGTTGCCTGGTGCCGCAAAGGTAAGATCGCTCATTATAGACTTATCATTCACTGCAACAGAGCCAGCAGCATTTAATAGAAGCGCATTTATTTTTATAGCATTGTCTTCGAGAATGAATTTCATTTGGTCTAAGTCAGCTAAGCAATTGATCGATGCCTCAATTTTGCTGTTATTTAAATAGGTGATATCACCATACTCTAGACTAAAGGCTTCGATAGAAGAAATACTTTCCACTAGATATTCATTGCCTTTTATTTTTATAAATCCATCGGTGTTTAGGTTTGTTATGTTGGCAGAAATGGCACTTTCCTCGTCTTTATACTTGACGTTTATGTTTTTTATCAATAGTGCTTTGAGTTCTAAATTCAAAGTACTTTCTTCAGTGGCTTCTTCTTCGTAGTTTTCTGAGGGTATGCTTGTGCTAGCGATGTCATAATTAGTTTTCCCATCTTTAAGGATGCGTATATCAATGTCCGTATCCTCAAGCCCAATCTTAGTAATTGATATACCCTCTTCTATGTTGAATAGAGATAGAATATTGATCTGTGCTACAGCTTCTCCTATATGAACGAGTTCTGTTCCCTCGAAGTGGTCAATTCCAGAAATTGTGAAATCGTTTATAGTAATTGAAGGTTTGGGGAAGTTTTTGAAGAAGGATATTTGTAAATCTCCAAGTTCAACTTTTGCTTCTATATTTTGTTCTATTTTCTGTTTAACAAGCTTGTAGATATCATCTTTGTAAAGGCCTGGGAGAATTAGCATAGCGCCAAGAATTAATGCAAGGATACTAATAATTGTGAGACTTAGAATTCTAGTTGGTCTTTTCATTTCTTCTTTTAATTTTAAAAAAAAACAGGCTGCTACAAGCTTTGTATAAAAATATATATTAATATGATTATAAAGTCATAAATTTTTACCTTTGAACTGAATGTTTAAACGACTTATTGCGTTAGACAGCTATATATAATTAGAAACCAACGTTCCCTCTAATATTGTTCAACTCTCCCTTCATAAAATTACAGATACATGCAAAAAGATTTACCAGCTTTTACATATGTTGAAAACGATGCTGATCTAGCGGAAGTATGTAGTAAGTTGTCCAATGAGGAGTGGCTATGTTTTGATACAGAGTTTGTAGGAGAAAAAAGATATTTGACTCTGTTGTGTCTTATACAATTGAGTAGTACTAAGGGACATTACATTATTGATCCTATTGCCATTGATGATATCAGTCCTTTCCTTGCGCTTATACAGAATCCAGATATCCTGAAAATAACACATGCCGGTGAGAATGATTTCCGTTTATTGTATCAAAATTACGGAATTTTGCCTTCCAATATTTTTGATACACAACTTGCTTCTGCCTTTGTAGGGTATAAATATCCTGTAGCTTTTTCGAAATTGTTAGAGGCCGAACTGGGAGTCAATTTAAGTAAGGGATACACCGTGACAGATTGGGAGTCCAGACCTATCAATAAAAAACTGATTGAGTATGCTCTAAATGACGTTATTTTTTTGAGGGAACTTACAGATCAATTGATCAGTAAGCTTGATGAATTAGGGCGTTCGGAATGGGTGAAAGAGGAGATGAAGAAGATGGAACAGAAAGAAGCTTATGCAAAGAATGTATATGCTGAGGTCTTTAAGAATTCGAAAGTTCGTTCTTTACGTAAAAAGGAGCAGGTCTTCTTTTTGCGAATTACAAAATGGAGACATGATCAGGCGAAAGCAAAGAATTATTCTAAGGAAATGATTCTTTCTTCCACAAACATGAATCACCTTGTTCGTGCTATTCATTCAGGCAAAGAGGCCTTAAAGAGAAATCGAAGGTTGAACGATGGATTTGTTAATAAATATGCAGATACTTTTATCGATATGTATGAACAACCCGCCTCTGATGAGGAGCGAGAGTTGCTCAATTCTATTCCTAAAACAACTAAAGATAACTCGCAGGAAGATCTGGTACTCGAAATGCTTAATTTATTGATTAAGTATAAATGTGTTGAAGAACAAATGGCTCCTAGTATTGTATTGCCAAGGAGCTATATCAAGCATATAAAGTCTAGTGGAGAAATTCCCGATGAGATTATTAATGGATGGCGTGGAGAGTATTTGGGGGAGTCTTTACTGAATTGGATAAAGAATAAAGATGGAATCGATGTCTCCTTTGAACCGGATAAGTTGGAGTTGAGACCGCGAGTGAAAAAAGAAGAATAAAAAAAGCCTGCATAATTTATGCAGGCTTTTTTTTAGATTTTGGTAAAGCGGCTAGAATATAAGATCTGACCGTCCTTGATCTGTAATATATAAATCCCCGGACTTTCTTTGTTTAACTGTATTTCACGGTCCTGAATGATTCCTTTTGAGTGAATCTTCCCTGTCAAATCGATTATCTCATAAGGCATATTGTCAAATGTATCATTGCTCAGCAAAATCTTGTCGAGATCTACTGGATTTGGATATAGTTTTATATCCACATGCTCTACATTGTTAATAGCATTTACTACGTTCGTGATTTCTGATAGATAATCACAGCCCGCTGTAGTTGTGAATTGAACCGAATAGTCACCTGTTTGAGCGGCAAAATAAGTTTGTTCAACTGCTGCATCAATTACCGTTCCATTAAAGTACCATTGGAAGCTTACTCCTGCACTTGGTGCAGTAAGATTGTATCCATCAACAGTGATCATCATAGTTGGAGACTCCTCAAAGATTAGCTCGTAATTGTCAGAGGTTTCTGTACAGTTTCCTATTCCATAATCATAGCTTACCTGACCTGATTCACTAATTACTAAGCTATTTGCAGTATTACCTTCTACAAGTTCGCCATCAATAAACCATGCGTATGTTTCGTAATTCTCTTCAACTTCTAACAATACTGAATCTCCAGGGCAATAAGCTTCCTCAAGATTGAAGGCAGGAGTGCTTATTGGCACTACTATTTCTATGATTTCAATAGACTCGGTAGTACCTGTACAGTGTCCATTAGATGCCACTGCATATAGTGTTCCCTGATCTGAAATACTTAGTTCATCACCACTCGCTGTTAGTTCTTCATTGAAGTACCAATCTACCTGTTCAGCAGCACCCTCAATGGAAATATTCAAAACCTCATCCTCACAGATCTCAACTGTTCCAGTTGGATTGATTGATACAACAGGAGTAGCATTTGCACTTACTGGATCTAGGTTTAAATTTTCTGTTTCAAACAAGAAGAGTCCATTCTGTACATCAGAAGCAATGATTGTGCCAGAAGGTAAATATGGATATACGCCCCAGCAGCCTTTGAATCCAGCATAATCAGTATTTCCTGTTTCAGTATCATAGGACGCTACTTTGATAGCATTAGTAGGGTCTGAAAAGTCATAAACTTGAACGCCGTCGTGGTAATAAGAAAGGAAAACCAGATCTCCAAGTACGAATGGGTTGTGTACGATACTTGCCGTATCATTGGGCGCAAGCAAGTTAGATCTAAAAAGATCTGTCACTTCCATGTCTCCAAGGTCTTCTGTGTTTATGATTTTTAGTGCTGTATTATGCGTCTCATCGGCCATTATAAGGTGATTACCATCGACACTTAGCCAACTCGAGTGATTGTATCCACTTTGGGGGTAGTCATTAATTATGCCTAGTGTTACTGGGTTTAATGGATCAGCCATATCGTACACATATAAGCCATTAAAACCATGAGAACAAAAAGCTGTATCATTACGAACATATAGATCATGTACATATCCGCCAGGTAGCTCAATTGAACTTAATAAGGTAGGATTTTCTGGAGTTTCGCTTAGGTCTAATATAACGAGCCCATTTGACTGGGTGTTAGTTCCCGGGCAATAAAGCTTTGCATTTAAAGTGTCTAAGAAAATATTATGAGATTTTCCGAAGAATTCATCTGTTTGCAGTACTCGAACTACAGAGTCTGGTGCTGTGTTCATATCGAAGACTTGAAGGCCTTCTGTACAGCTATCACAAACACCATATATATAGTTCTTATAAGATTTATAATCTCGCCAAATTGTTGTGTTACCTCCAGCGAAATAATTTATTTCTGCAGGAGCAGTTGGATCCGAGAGATCGAAAAAGTGGGTATAGCTTGCAGAGCCCATGACGGCATATTCACCGCCACTACAATCAACATAACCCCAGCAATCATTATAAACAACACTACCCGCATTTGGCATGGTGTCAATATCCCAATTTGAAAGTAAGTTTAGATTGAAATTCTGGTCTTGAGCATTTGTAGCTACACTAATGCCAATCAATCCGACAGTTAAACACAGAAACTTGTATAATCTCATTTATAATTATATATATTAAGGTAATCAAGCGTTAATTATTACAAGGTAAATAATTCACATTCATAAAATAGGAATCCTATTGTAAAATTGTTTTGATGGATAATTTGATACAAAATAAGGAAGAAATTTTGTTAAATCTTGAGCAATTAAGTGTTTCTCATAAGGATAAAATACTACTAGGGCCACTAAATATTGCATTCAAAAGAGGGGAGCATGTCGCCTTAATTGGTGTATCTGGATCTGGGAAGTCCCTGTTTGCAAAATCAATTATTGCATTAAATACACATCAAGGACTCAAGGAAAAGTATGGATCAGTTATCTGGAAAGATGAGTTAGTGGCAAAGGATTCTTTGGGACCTGAATCCCAATTGGAACGTCTTAGAGGAAGCGCAGTATTTTATTTATATCAGGATAGTTTATTGTCTCTTAGTCCCTCTAAAAAGATCAAAACTATTTTTAGAGACTTTATGAAAAGGCACGGCTTGCAATATTCTGAAGATGAATTAATTTATTTATTTGATACACTAAAGATAGATAAGTCTAAAGAAATGCTGGATCGGTATCCCTTTCAGGTGTCTGGCGGTCAACTTCAGCGAATTATGATTGGTATGAGTTTGCTGTCTTCGGCAGATCTTATTATTGCAGATGAGCCTACAAGTGCGTTGGATGCTCCACTAAAAAAAGATGTACTTGATCTTTTGACCGATCAGACGAAGCGTGCAAATAAAACATTAGTGCTTATTTCACACAACGTAGAGTTACTCAAAAAATATGTTGATAGATGTGTTTTATTAAAATCGGGTAAGATAGTTTATGACTGTGCGACTAGGCAATTAGCTGAATCGGGAATTGAATATGTAGATCTGCTACTCCAAAGATCCAAGGTTTTAAATCAATTGAATGCTAAGCCAAGGGATTTAGGTCCTCAAGGATGCTTGCTAGAAGTTAAAAACCTAGGAGTTCAATATAATAGGAAAGGCTTGTTTAATAGAACCCTATCAAGGCCTGCAGTACAATCGGTAGATTTTGACTTGTATCGAGGTGAGGTCCTGGGGATAGTAGGGCGTTCAGGTTCAGGTAAGTCAACAATTGCAAAAGCAATTTCAGGTTTAGTTTCTTTTCAGGCGGATCAGCTAAGAATTGATGGATCAGAAATATTACCAAGGGACATTCATAAAGATATCAAATTGATTTTTCAAAACCCTATGGCTAGTTTAAACCCAGAACTTACCATTCGGATACAATTAGAGGAAGCACTTGTTCAAGGCGGCTGTAATGCAGCTGATCTGATAGAGGACTTGGATCGCTTGCTTGAACGCGTATCTCTGGAGCCAAAGGTATTGGACGCATTGCCTGCTCAAATTTCAGGAGGTCAGGGACAACGAGCAGCTATAGCAAGAGCACTTGCAACAAAGCCTGCGGTTTTGATTTGTGATGAATGTTTATCTTCTTTAGATGTTGTTTTGAAACAGGAAATAATCGATTTATTCAAAAACTTGATTGAAGAAGATGGTTTGAGTATGCTTTTTATAAGCCATGACCTAGGAGCTGTTGCACAATTGTGCGACCGGATAGCGTATTTAGAAGGTGGAAGACTTCTAGAGTTAACAAATAGTAAGCACTTTTTTGAGCAACCGGAATCTGATAACTTGGACTCATTTATTGCTGCCTACAAGAAATAAAAAAAGCACACTTTAATAAGTGTGCTTTTTTTTGTAGTAAGCTAATATTAGTTAGCAACCATTACAGGAATTGAACGGTAACCCTCTGGAGTCTTAATAGACACAAAGTAGTAACCATTTGGTTGATCTGTAATGTTCAACTCAATCGTTTGCTCTTTAACGTTATTTACAAAGATTGTTTCAACAACCTTTCCATCATAATTGATAACATCAAGACGAACCTCATCAGCCATTTCTGAAAGATTTAGATCAACATTGATGAATCCAGCAGATGGGTTTGGATAAGCTTTTGCTTTTGCATCCTCAAGCTTGTCAACATTGTCGTTAACTCCAACTGTCATATCCATATGAAGTCTTGTAACTACAGTTTGAGTATTCCAACCTGTAAATAATGAAGTACCAAGACCAAGAAGTGTTGTACTTGGGTATCCGTAATCTACACCAGGTGCAGAAACGAAAGATGGTGTTCTTGGCGCTTCTGTAGCACTACCAACATATTCGATTGCAGCGTAGTAAAGACCTCCATTGTTTAAGATTACTCCTTCTTCATTCGGATCAATTAGGTTTGACAATTCAACTACGATAGGTGCATCTGCAGCTGTTTCTCCACCTACGATAGTATACTGACCGAATCCTAAAATATTTGGAAGACCAGTTTGGTAATCAGCTCCTGCAGCGTATGCAAAATCAGGATTACCATCAGCATCAGCATCGTTATCGTATAAGTATGCAATAACATTGTTGAAACTTGCATCGTTGTATGTTACAAGTGTATCTCCATTTCCAACTCCAAATGACATATGAGTAGCACGTGCCCAGTCGTCG
Source organism: Sphingobacteriales bacterium (assembly GCA_042091035.1). Taxonomy (GTDB): domain Bacteria; phylum Bacteroidota; class Bacteroidia; order Chitinophagales; family Saprospiraceae; genus AM-2324. The sequence goes on from JBELIG010000031.1 coordinate 16,104, forward strand.
TTAGCCGGCTGATAAAGCGATGCATACCAATATCTATAACCTGTTTCCCAAGAAGTCTGATTTTCAGCTGCTGCTGCAGCATTTGGACGGCTAGTTGAGAAAATATGATCATCAGTTATTTCAAAAGAAGTAGACTGGAAATCAGTATTGTAGTTATTTGAATAAGAAATTATGTATTCACCTAGATCAGTTGGTACATAATCAATGTCAAATGTAACCAATGAATCTATTGAAGGATCGAACATTTCGATAGTTGCAGAAGCAGAAAGAATCTCACCTGAAGGTGTTTCCAAATCTACATATACTTCTGCATTTTCAATAGTTTCAGCAGTTGCATTGATAACCTGAACTCCTAAAGTTGCCATATCTATAGAATGCTCAACTGGAGTAGCGTAAAGATAGTTAGTAATAGGACGGTACATAGCAGGAACTTGCAAAAGTACCTCTACCTCATTACCGTTATTAATCTCAGCTTTTATGATTTCACAAGTTTCATATGAAAGAAAAGCCGATGGTATAGTAGCTAAACCAGCGTAATCACCACCAGAAGCCATGCCAATAACGCCTGCTCCAGGAGCGTTATTACAAATAATAGCTGCAACAGCACCTCCCTGCTCAGCCCAGTAAACTTTGTCAGAGAAGAAACATCCACCTCTGTCAACAAGTGCTACTTTTCCTGCAACCTCAGCTGCATTTACTACCTCAGTACAAACTGTAGGATCGTCATCAATTGCATATGCTTGTTGAAGAACACCAGTTATGGATTCACCTGTTAGTAGTTCTCCACCAAAGCCAGCAGCTGGAGCACCAGCTTCGTACTGTCCAGCAGCACCTGCAGGAGAATTAACAAAGAATTGTAAAGCTGATTGGGCATTGATCCCAATGGTAGTCAAAAGTGTTAAACTGAAAATAGTAAGAAGTCTTTTCATAAAAATAAACTTTAAAAATTAATTTAGAATTAGTCGTGTTTGACGCAACAAAATAACATTTTAAATCTATTTGAAGAAATATTTTAAAAAGGAAGCAACCTTTTAGTAGATTTAGGGTCTATAGTTGTGAAGGAATACCTTAAACAATTGTATTTGTTACTAAACTTTCTAATGATGAAATCAAAGATTACTCTTATTACAAAAAAATATGTTCTTATTGGGTTGGTTTTGTTGAGCTTATCTGCTTATGGATTTCTTTTGCATGAGACTAATCAAATCGATGAGAACTCCATTGCCGCCAAAGAACAAGTGCTCAAGAGCAATGAATTGATTCCTTCAATCATAGTGATAAAAAAAATTTACGAAACAGCTACGCAGTACATAAAATAAAAAAAGCCTCATTTAGAGGCTTTTTTTTATTTTGCTTTTATCAAAAACTTGTTTTTCTTTCCATTCTCAACCATCATATACTTGCCAAGTAGCAGTTTGTCCTTGTTTAAAATCATTTCAAAGTCAGCTATTTTGACTTTATTGATTGCTACAGCATTATTTTTGATTGCCTTTCTTGCCTCCCCTTTAGAGCTTAGAATTGTGGAGTGTTCTGTAAGTAGGTCAATAATATTGAGGCCACTCTCAAAAGCTGAAGAATCAATTTCAAAGCTGCTGATTTCACCTCCAACTGTATCGAATTCTTCTGCTGTCATTGAGTGTAATGATTCTGCAGTTGCTTTCTTATTGAATAATAATTCACTAACCTTGAGAACACTTTCATAGGCTTCTTTGGAGTGCACTCTGCAGGTTAGTTCTTCCGCAAGTATACGCTTAAGTAGTTGAGGATTATCTTTGTTCGTTTCCCAGATTTCCTCAAATTCAGCTTTTGATTTAAGCGTGAAATATTTGAAAAAGTTTAGCAGATCCTTGTCGTCTGCGTTTATCCAAAACTGGTAGAATTTGTAGGGACTCGTTAATTTACTATCCAGCCATATATTTCCTTGTTCAGATTTGCCGAACTTTTTGCCATCAGCTTTAGTGAGAAGAGGCGTTGTTACAGCATAAGCCTTTTGATTTAGGTTTCTTCGGATGAATTCAGTTCCTGAGGTGATATTTCCCCACTGGTCTGATCCGCCCATTTGTATGGAGCAATTAAAATCTCTAAACAAACATTGGAAATCATAAGCTTGAAGTAATTGATAACTAAATTCAGTAAAAGATAAACCGGTATCCATTCTGTTCTTTACAGAATCCTTTGAACTCATATAATTTACAGTCAGCGTTTTTCCTACATCTCTAAGGAAATCAAGCACATTCATATCCTTGTAAAAGTCAAGGTTGTTTATGATAATTGCTTTATGCTCTCCTTCAAAATCAAGAAATTTTTTGACTTGTTCCATTTGGAAGTTTAAGTTACTATCCAATTCGTCAAAACTCTTTAATTCGCGCTCTTTGTCTTTGCCTGATGGATCTCCAATTCTACCAGTCGCTCCGCCCATAAGCACTATGGGCTGGTGGCCTGAAAGTTGGAATAGTCGCAATAGCATGATTTGCACATAATTTCCTATAGTCATGGATGGTGCAGTAGGGTCGAACCCTATGTATCCAATGCATTTTTTTGATTCTAGATGTGCTTCTATCTCAGGTGTCGAATCGTGGAGCATTCCTCTCCACTTAAGTTCTTCTATAAAGTTCATATATCTTTTCTTATCCTTTGTAGCCTATATACTCCCAAATTTAGAAAAATTATAGTGTGATTTTTTGTTGGGGAACAATTAAATGCAAGTGAATTGAATTATTTGGTAAGGGTATTGTTTATTTTGTGGATTCATATGAATATAATGTAATTATGAAGGTAGAGTTTTTTATAGCAAAAAGGACCATGAATACCAACAGAGGGGGGTATTCTGGTTTTATCATAAAACTAGCTACTATAGCTACTGCCTTGGGGCTTGCTGTTATGATTATTTCTACCTCTATGATAACAGGGTTTAAGCATGAGATTTCAGAGAAGATTTTCGGCTTTTGGGGGCATATTCACCTTACAGATTGGGATGCCAACAGATCTATATATAAAAGTACACCTATAAGCTATGATTCAAGCCTTGTTAAGCAATTGACGGATATAGAGGCTATGCGTGTTGAAATTAATACATACCATGAAGGTGTTCGTGTTTTTGATGAAATACAAACTAATGGGGGAGTAGCCTATATGCATTCTTTCGCAGTATTAGCAGCTGTTATGGAGTCTAAGAATGAACATGAGGGAGTAATATTAAAAGGCTTAGGAGCAGATTTTGATTGGGACCGTTTTTCCAAGTACATAAAGAAAGGTGTTTCTTTAGATCATACTAAAGATACGCTTGGACAAAGGCAAATACTGATTTCTGAACAAACTGCTGTACGAATGAGTCTCGATGTCGGAGATCGGCTGAGGATCAATAAGATTCAGGATGGTCGACAAAAGTCAAGGGTTATGAAGGTTATCGGACTTTATAAGACAGGTTTAGAAGAATATGACAAAAAATTTGCGCTTGTTAATATTCCAGCCATTCAAGATTTTAATGCTTGGGATAGTGATAAGATTGGGGGCTATGAAATATTTATTGAGGATATTGATGACCTGCCTGTTTTAACCTTTGAGGTCAATGGACAGCTATTAAGTAGCCAGAGTGGTTTGCACGCCGACAGTATTAGAGATAAATTTCCCCGTATTTTTGAATGGTTAGATTTACAGGATGTAAATAAACGTGTTATTTTAGGGCTTATGTTGCTAGTAGGAATTATAAATATGATTACTGCTTTGCTTATTCTTATTCTCGAGCGGACAAAAATGATAGGAGTATTAAAATCATTAGGCTATCCAGATAGTAGGGTGAGACGTATATTCTTGTTTTTTTCGGGAAATATTCTAGTAAAAGGAATCATTTGGGGTAATGTTGTTGGCTTAGGCTTTTGCTTGATTCAAAAGTATACCGGTTTCATAAGGCTTTCAGAAGCAGATTACTATTTGGCAACGGCTCCTGTGCAGATTCCTATGTTGGAGGTGCTTGGTTTGAATGTCCTATGTATACTCGTAACTATGCTGTTTTTAGTGCTTCCAACCTATTTGGTTAGTAGGATTAGACCAGTAGATACGCTTAGATTCAATTAAATTTAATTTGAATAAGGAACATTTGAAAGCAGGTACAGCGTTTGTATTAGCAGGACTTATTAAAAGATTAGTTAACTTCGTTTTTTTCGAAAAGGAGTAGATCATGATTCATAATTACAAAAAGGTAGAAGGAGACTTAGTGGTGCTGGAGCGGGCAGAACCTGGATGTTGGATCAATATATCGCCACCATTTACCAATGAGGAACTTGAAGAAGTTGCAAGTCTTCACGATGTGCCATTGGATTTCCTTACGGATTCATTGGATATTGATGAGCGCTCTAGATATGAAAAGGAAGACGATGTTCGTTTAATTGTCCTTAATGCGCCAATAAAGAATGATTTCCAAGGAGAGATAGCCTCCTTCTATATTACAATACCTATTGGTGTTATACTTACTGCCGATCACATAATTACAATTAGTTCGCACGGCAATGTCGTTTTAGATTCTTTTGTAAAGAACGCTGTTAAGCACTTTAACCCTGCAAATGAATGTCAATTCGTTCTTCAAATATTTGAGCAAACTGTATTCCATTACCTTCGATGCCTTAAACAATTGAATCTTAAAAGGAATTTGATTGAGAAAGAGTTATATGATAGCAGCAGGAATAAGGAGTTGAAAGATTTACTTAGCATTGAGAAGAGTTTGGTCTTTTTCTTGAATTCATTGAGTTCAAACGAACTTTTGAAGATGAAAATGAAGCGAACAGATTTCATGCGCATACGTCATGATGAAGAACTAACAGATTTTTTTGAAGATATCATCATTGATAACTCCCAGGCCTTGGAGATGGCAAATGTCTACACAAACATCTTGAACGGGACAATGGATGCCTACAGTTCTATCATTAGTAATAATTTGAACAAGGTTATTCAGCGATTAACACTTGTAACTATCATATTGATGGTTCCAACTTTAGTTGCATCCTTCTTTGGGATGAATGTTCCACTACCTTTTGAACAGTCCGGTGTGTCCTTTTTGGCGATTATAATTGCATCTACACTTGTCAGTCTTTTGATTGCATGGTACTTCCAGCGGAAAAGGTTATTTTAAAAGGCTTTCTGCCGACATTTCATTTATTTGGTTATACTTATTTAGCTACTTCACAATGTTGTTTTCCACATTGTTGGTAAAACATTTACTTTTCTTAAGCCCTATTGTTATTAACTTTTTCGAAGTTATCCACATAATGTGGAAAAAAATGACTGCAAAAAAGAACCTCAGCTATTATCTTAGTGGTTACATACTCAGAAGCACAATCCTCCCCTA
>JBELIG010000032.1:0-21436 GCA_042091035.1 Sphingobacteriales bacterium
TTATTATACCTTAAGCATCTATGAAATTTCTTTTGTAATAATTTAAAATCTAAAATGAAAAATTTCTTTTATCTCAGCTTATTTATATTAATAAGTACAGTGTCAAATGCTCAAATGGATTTCCATAAGGTTAAGAATAATGCTGAGCTGGGGAATTATAGCGCTCAGTATTACTTGGCATGTATGTACGAAACTGGTTCAGGCACATATGTTGATATGGAAAAGGCATTTTATTGGTTTAAAAAAAGTGCAGAACAGGGATATAGTAAAGCTCAATATTTTCTTGGTCGCTATTATGAGAACGGATATGGGACGTTGAAGGATCTTAGAAAGGCATTTTATTGGTATAAGGAAGGTGCAGAACAAGGAGATGGTGATGCTCAAAATAATCTTTCTCGCCTTTACGAAAACGGATATGGGACATTAAAGGATCTTAAAATGGCATTTTATTGGTGTAAGAAAGCAGCAGAACAAGGAAATATTTACGCTCAGTATAATCTTGGTTTATTTTATCTCTTCGGAAAGGGTATATTTGTTGATAAAAGAACAGCAGCTTACTGGATTAGATTATCTTATGAAAATGGACTTAAAGAAGCAAAACATGTTTGGGAAGATTATGAATTATATAAATATTAATTCCCGAAGTTATTTTAAGGATTTGTAATCGGGATATGATCAAAAAGCTGATAAAAGAAAAAAAAATGCACATACCCAAACCACCACGCGGTTCGCAGTATGTGCATTTTCTATCAATACACTTCTTTACTTACTGAAGTACTGAATCAGAATGCTCTACCGCACCAAACAAACACCCCCAATTCTTATGTATAAGCTCCATTATACTAGCTTTCTTACCCTTTTGCAGTCGCTTCCAGTCAATCTCCTCTGTAATTTCTTAATATCAAATTTTACTCAAAAAAATTAACTGTTTTGATCACTGCGAAGATTCAGTTCGCAGACTGCATGTATTTTCACACCGAAAACCGATTCTCTAAACCTTAAAGATCAAAAATGAACAAAATCACTAGCCTATTTATTCTTCTCATCAGTGTTTCATCTGCCATCGCACAAGTCACCACTAATCCAGAGGTCGATAGCAAAGATGAGTACTCTTTGGTCATTGAAAAAATAGAGCATACCCCAAGTAATACTATTGTACATTGCTTACATACAGCTTCCTTTCAGTATGCAAAGGGCGGTTGGGTTAATATTCGTCCCAATACCTATCTAATAGACCGAGCGACGAGTATTAAATACCCCTTGTTGGAAGCTAAAGGCATTCCCACAGCTCCCGGTAAGCATCAATATGCCTTCAAGGGTCAGGTCCTTTCGTTTCGCTTAATCTTTGCTAAGCTTCCTTCGAGCTGTAACTTGGTTGACTTCATTGAATGTGAAGACGATAAGAGTTGCTTTAACTTTTATGGAGTCCATCTCTCCCCTGCAGCATTTACTAAAAATGCAGCTGCCTCGGATTTAGGAACCTTTTACGCAGATTATGATAAATACGCTTTTTTTCATCCTAAATCAGAATCATGGACAGAATGGATGGATGGAGCTATTAGAGTAATATTTAATATAAATAGGAATGAAGATGTAAAAATAGTTACAGCCTCAACCGAGCAATTGTTCAAACGAATTGGAGAAGTAGAGGATGGGCGTTTAGACAATGGAGATCGCTATAAAATTATGAAGACCATTGATGAAGATGGTGTAAATGTCAAGATCCAACTCTTTATGTCAAGCGATATGAAACTAATCTATCCGGATGGTTCGCTTATTCAGTTTTCAAGCTCTACGGGCATTAACAATTAATGCTCAACTTCGTCTTACCACTTTTTGAATTAATTAAGTTAGCTGTTTAAAATAAAATGCACATACTTAAGTGAACCATTAAAGTATGTGCATTCTTATTTTGAAGTCCCTTTAGATTTATCAAGTCAGCTTTGTTTAAGCCCTTTTACCGCACCAAACAAACATCCCCCGTCTCCACAACTTCCACTCCATTCACAAGGCTAAAGACCAGGGCATAGGTATAAATCCCAGCAGTCGCTTCTTTACCGCGGAATTGTCCATTCCAACCAATTTGTTCGCCCTTTTTATGATATACTATATTGCCCCAGCGGTCTCTGACCTGTAGTTCATAAGCACGTTCAACGCCATCCGAGAAGTAAGCCTGAAAAATATCATTTGCTCCATCGTAGTTGGGGGAGAAGGCGGTAGGAATATGTACGGAATAATCGACCAGTAATTGGATGCTAAGCGCATCGGTTAGCGTGTAACAGTTCTCAGCATCCTGTACTGTCAACTCAATACTTACATTTGATTCAGGGGATATACTGGTGGAATAACAATCCTCACAATACAAGGTACCGTCTACATACCAAGAAAACACCCAACCATCTTGCATAGCAATGCTTGGAGTCAAGTCCATGGTTTCTCCATAATTTAAAGTGGTGTTTTCTGCTGCGATCAAGGTAGATTCGTCTATCTGGAAAGTAGATTCTATGCTTACTGTTGCATTACAGGTAGCACTATTACCATGGATATCTGTTACGGCTAGCTCTACTGAATTAGCACCAATTAAACTTTCATCAAAAACAGTCTGTGAAAGATTATAGGATGCTATTCCGCAGGCATCGGAGGATTCAAAATCGACTTCCTCTGCTAGAATTACAATTTCCTCACAAGGTTCTAGGATGAATTCTAAATCTTGACAGGAAGCAGTCGGTGCTTCATTATCTACCACTTCAATAAAGAAGCTACAGTTTGCTGAGATGCCTTCCTCAGAGAATGCTTCATAAGTGATTTCATGAGCTCCAATTGAAGCTATTTCGCCATGCTGTGGTCCTCCAGACTGGATAATATTAATAGTACCACAGCCGTCAATGATTTCAGGAATAAGGGTAGCATCATCGAAGATTGCCAATCCCTCACAAGTACCCGTGTTTGTTTCTATGAATATGTCTTCTGGACATTCTAAGGAAAAACTACAATCATTCAGATGCACATAAACCGCTCCCGAATTTTCACCATTACCATCATGGAAACGTGCTGAAATAGCAATGCTGTTTGAATGGAGGCATACATCCTGTCCAAAATCGTCGAATGGACTGGTATCTAATGCCACAAATGTTTCTTCCGCTGTCCATTCAGAACCTTCCGTTCTAGTATAGGTATATGCTGCACCATTGATATTTAAATCAAACTCAATAAATGAACCTACTATAAACTTGTTTTTATGGATTTGAACACTAATTCCAAAAGAAGCAAAGTCCTGCTCCTCCGGTGCCAATATTTCAGCTTCCATATTCCAGTTGCCGTTCCCGTCTAATTCGTACACATACACTACTCCAGAATTTTCTCCAAAAGCATCAGTATATGGAGCACCTATCACAAGTGTATTTTCGTAGAGACTTACTGAGTGGCCAAAGCGATCATATTCCATAGCATCAGGAGCGGTAAGTACGGTTGCATCTGCCCAAATTCCAGCAGCATTTTTTTTATAAATATGCACTGCCCCTTGAGAGGATATTGACTCACTGTAGGATGAATTTCCAAGTACTAGATAATCTCCATAGATACTTATTGATGATCCGAATCTATCGGATACAACTGTAGTATTTGGTTCTATTTTTTGAGTGAAATACCAATTGCCAGTATTATCTTTTTCAAACATGTACACGGCTGCATCTGTGTTGGCACCAAGCGTACCACTGGTTTGTACCGCGATATGATCTGGAGAAACATATACCGTATTGCCAAAAAATAAGCTTGGAGTGGCATCATCTGCCACTAATTTCTGCTTCAAATTCCATTGTCCATTTCCATCCACCTCATATACAATAGCAGCTCCAGCGTTATTCGCTTGCTCGTCATCGAATACACTCCCTGAAATAATGGTATTTGCAGCTACTGACACAGATAATCCGAACAAATCAAAAAAGCCATCACCAGGTGAGTTTATCTTTTGTTCATTCCCCCAATTGTTGTCATTGTCTTTTGAATAGACATAGATAGCTGCATCATTATTGAAAGGGAAATGTGGTGCACCTACTACTAGGTAATCTTCTGACAAACTAATAGTGGAGCCGAAATTCTGGCCAGCTTCTCCATCTGATGCAAGTAATAGATCCAGATCTGTGTTTTGGCCGCATATATTACTACCGCAACAAATAAAAAAAAGTATCAATCCCTTAAAATGAGATTTAAGGGAGAAGGGCTTAATCAATGAGATTAAAGTCATAGTTTTTGTGTTTGTGTTTGTGCTTGTATGGGTAAAATCTAATATAATAAATTTTTACTACTACCAAAAGCAAAGTGATTTTATGACTTAGATAAAATCGAAAAAGTAAAAAAATAGCCATAGTAGATTCGTGCTATTTTTTTGGACGGATAGCCGGGGCTATCAATTTTAAGTATTTGATTTAAGCATATACTATATATGGGTTTTTACTTATTTTCCTCACTAAACTAATTGTATTAAAAGCTCAGCGGTCTATATCGCTGAGCTTTTTTTATTGTACTGCTCCTAAAGATAAATTGGCTGAATCTAGGTGGAGGATATAGAGAAAGAGATGAACCAGGATTAAGAAAAGACCTAAGCGCATAGACCGAACTTGTTTTAGTGGAATAAAAGAAGTAAGTTATAAAGCATAGTGAACAGTACCAATTTAGTAAAGTAAACTTCTATCATGAAGACAAGACGGCTCTATGGGATACTAATTACTTTGGGATTGTTGTTCTGTACACAGCAAACTTTTGCTGTTGTAAAGACTAGTGTTTCTGAGCAGGGTGTAGGATACTATTTGGAAATAAGCCCGGAAGAACTTTTTACCAAATCCGTACGAACGCTGCATAAAGAGTCTGGCAAATCATTCACATTCAAAGAACGCCTGGCACTTAGGCTAATCAAAAGGCAACTGAAGAAAAGTGATAGGTCTGACTTGGATGTAGACTATGAGGAAGCTAAGTTGAATACTATGACTATTTTAGGGTTTAGCTTAGCAGTTTTAGCATTTATTGTTTTTTTATTAAGTATTGGTTCTTTAAGTATAGGTTTACTTATTCTCTTCTCAATTATTAGTTTGGGAGCAAAAATAGCACTTCGCAAAGGATCAGAACAGATTGAGAACAGTGGTGGAAGAGAGAAAGGGAAAAATTTAGTGAAGGCAGGAAAAGTTTTAAGGTATATTCCCGCTATATCACTTGCTATATATGTTCTTGTACTTATTATATTATTGATAAGTTATTTGGGTTAGTTTTTAGCGCTCTACAAAAGACTTTCAAGGAGCAACAAAAAAAGCGCAGCGGGAATCCCCACTGCGCTTTTTTAAAGGTTTACACCAAATTAGTCAAGTGTAATTGATACTCTTGCAAATAGGTACCTTCCTCCAAAGCTAAACTGAGGAGAACGTCTTGAATAAACAAAACGACCTGAAGAGCTGAATGTAGGATCAACCTCGTCTGGATATATATCCAATAGGTTGTTAGCACCTACAGTAATCTTGAAGTTGTTATTCAGTGCATAACCTAATGATAGGTCAGTGATTACTTTTCCTTCGTTATACGGATTGATCGTCTCGTCAATAAGGTTTAGGTCTGCATCAAAGATATCAGCAGAAGTAGCCTCTGTAGTCTGACCGAAGTATGTATTTCTTAGGTATACAGACAAGCTTCCCATGTTTAATGTATTACCCATGGATACTTTCTGACGTGGAACTGCTTGCTCCATGTAAAGTCTTGAAGTCTGATCAAAGTATGTACTTACTAGACCTTTTTCTTCTAGAAGATCAGATGCCTTAATACCAGCTTCCTGATCCCAGGTAGTCTGAGAGAAAGTAGCAGCAAGATCCGTCTTAAGGTTATTACCATTACCCATATCTAATGTATGAGCCAATACGATATCTATACCCTGAGATTTTGTATCAATTGCATTTGCGAAGAATGCTGCCTTAGTAGCACCTGCTGCATCAAACAATGACTGAAGTTCTGCATCTCCACCTGGAGAGAACTGACCCGTTAGGATTACACGATCATCGATATTTACTTGGTAAGCATCTACTGTAAGTCTAAGACCTGCAGATGGCGCCTTAAGCGTAAATCCGAATGAAGCATTCTGAGAAGTCTCCTCTTTAAGCTGAGGAATTCCCAATAGCTGTGCTACACGAGAGTTGTTTGAGAATACACCAACTTCCTGAGGAACAGATACACCATCAACCAATGTGAAGATTGTAGATGTTCTTGAGAAGTGAATCTGGTGTAGTGATGGAGCACGGAAACCAGTAGAGTAAGCCGCTCTAAGAACGAAGTTGTCACTAACCTTGTAACGTCCAGTAGCCTTATAGTTGAACGTTGATCCGAAATCAGAGTAATTCTCTAAACGAACTGCCGCACCAATAAGGAAATCTTTAGTGATGTCAAATTCTGAATCGAAGTATGCTGCAACTGAAGAACGGTTAGCATCTACAACGTTTGTTGGTAAGAAACCAGCAAAACACTGACATCCTGAAGGACGATTACGACCCAATAGGTCTGTAGTCAACATTGAATCTGGAGTAGTAGAATTTACAAGGTTACCGTTTACATCATAGTTACCGAATGATTGCTCAGAACCCTGAATGATCTGGTAGTTCTCTGTTCTGTACTCTGCACCAAATGCGATGTTTACACCATCGATAGCATCCATTTCAAAGTACTGAGAAATATCTAGGTTACCCGTAGTCTGTGAGAAAGAGTGACCACCTGCATCCATAGCAGTAGGAGAGGCTGTACCCAATGTTGCATTGTGTGCATCAGAGATGTGGTAAAGGAACTCGTTTGTACCAGTTACCAATGAAAGGTCTGAATTCCAGTCACCAACCATACCTTTGATACCTGCTCCTAATGAACGGTCAGAGATATTTGAGTTGATCTTAGGAACTGTACCATTCGGGTAGATTGACGTCATCGTTCTTGACTGAGACGGTAGTCTGTAGAAACATCCTGAGTTACCATTACGGTAAGACATTGCTGAAAATGCATATAGCTCAGCATTGTCACCTAAAGGCATACCTAGGTTAGCCATAAACTTACCACCACGAGCAGCGGACTGTCCAACACGCATGTTGTAGTCAGAACGCGTTTGCCCTCTTGCAGCAAGCTCATCATCTGTAGCGTCAAATCCTAGAACATCACCAAGTCCGTCCATAGAAGTCAATGCAGCAAGATCATCTTTAGTACCCTGAGAGAAGTATCCTACCTGCGCACCGTAATTCTGAATATCAGCAAGGCTCATCGTATTTACATCAAGACCATCAGCAGAAGCTAAACGCTCCACACCGTTAAGGCCATTGAAAATACCACCTTGGAATTCTTGCATACGATTCGTCGATCCACGGATATCCATTTCACCAGTAAGGTTTAGGTATCCGTTGTTTGGAAGACTCAAACCATAGTTTGCACCAAGATTGATTACCTCACCATCGTAAGATTTTGTCTCACCACCGAAAGGACCGATACCATCAGTAAAGTTGGCACCAGTAGTAAGGTTAAGGCTCAGCTGATTTGTAGTCTCTTTAAGTTGGATGTTGATCACACCTGCGATCGCATCAGAACCATATTGAGCAGCTGCACCATCACGAAGTACTTCAATACGCTCAATTGCAGAAGCAGGGATCGCGTTAAGGTCAGTACCTACGTTACCTCTACCAAATGTACCATTTACGTTTACTAATGAAGTCGTGTGACGTCTTTTCCCATTTACAAGTACAAGTACTTGATCAGGTCCCAAACCTCTCAAAGATGCTGGATCAATGTGATCCGTACCATCAGAGATTGTCTGTGTATTTGATGAGAAAGAAGGTGTAGTAGCATGTAGAAGCTGATTGATGCTTGTCTGAGGAGCAGCAAGTGCTAATGAAGAAACATCAATAACATCTACAGGTACCGGTGATTCCATATCCGTACGGTTGGAAGCTCTTGTACCCAATACGATTACATCAGAAAGGTAAACCCCGCTTGACAGACTGAAATCCAAAGTCATGGATCCACCTGAAACGTTTACAGTCTTACTCATAGATTCAAATCCAGTGTAAGAAGCAGTAATGGTATAATTACCATCTGCTAAACTAATAGAATACATACCATCCAGATTGGTAACAGCACCCATGTCTGTACCATCTACCTGAACGGAAGCACCGATAAGGCCTTCAGATCCATCTGAGATCGTTCCGCTTACGGTTGTTTGTGCGTTAATGCCTAGTGAGAGCAAAAACAGAAATGTAAATAAAATCGAATTTTTCATTCCTTTGTTTTTATTAAAAAAATAATTGCCTCGTAGTCAATTGAAAAGAGGCAAAGCTTTCAAATATATAGTTTTTGATTTGATTTCTTAACATTTACTTAACCTTTCTTTTCGAGAAACTAATCTTGAGGTCCACTAATGGACCAAGCTATGTTTAAAAAAAAAATTACTTTAAACTAATAATAGGAGCAATCTGTAATGTAAATAGGACATGGTTTTTAGGTGGTTCGATTAAAGTAATACTTTAAGTGCCTTGAAGCGACTTAGATCTGGATTCTAGCCTGTTATTTATATTTTTTAGTTTTTTGTAAACCTTCTATGTTGGGATTTTATGATTTATTAATTTTGTCTAAACAATCTCAAAATCATGAATAAGATTTATACCCTGATCTGTTTATTCCTTATAAGCAGTATAGCATTAAAAGGCCAAGTAGAGACCTCATCTTTTGAACTTGAAATGGGTAAACCCAAGTCAGATAAATGGGGCAATAAAGCATCTGATATTTTTCATTTGGACAATGGTAATATTCTAGAATTAAATCTGCCAAGAGTAGGGTCTACTTTGAGTTTTAGATTGTATGATTCAGAAATGAATTTCATGGAGAAATATAACTTCAAATATGACACCTACCATAAAAGACCACTGAGTGACCAAAAGATTCGAATTGAGTTCTTCAGGAAAATAAGGAATAAATATTATTTGTTCTACAGTCTTAACAATGGCTCAGATATGGAATTAGTTGCCGTTGAATTCGATGCAGAGGCTTTATCATTTATAGATAAGACTAAAACTGTATTGAAAAAGTCTTTGAGTGAAAACGCAAAAAGATATGTTCTTTCATTTAGTCGATCAAATGATAAATCAAAGCTTTTACTTACCCTGTATGAAGCTGATGGTCAAAAGGCGGAGACAGCCTATCATTATCTACTCAATAAAGATTTGAGAACGATTAAAAAAGCTAAGTTTTTCAATAAAGACAAAGGTAAAGGCTATATATATGAAAGTAGTGCTGTAAGTAATACTGGTACAATCATTAGCCTTGGTTTAAGCATCGAAGAAGGGCCAGTTGATTCGATAGCATTCAAAACAATGTATATGCCCTTGGAGCTTCAAGTCCTTGACTTTGAAAAAAGCCAAGCAGTGGTAAGAGTGATCAATATAGACGACAAACAATTTACCAATACTGTATTAGGATTTGGGAATGAAGAGGAAGAAATACTTATAGGAGGGTTTTTTCGGAATGCATATAGTGTTGTCTGCAGCGGGGTATTCCTGGTAAAGATGGATGTCCAGCGTTTGAGTGCTGAATTTGAGGAACTTAATCCGTTTAATAAAGAATTGCTGTCTTCTGTTGTTAAGCGTGTAGTTGTTAAAGATGAACACGGATCAGGAATGAAGTATCCTCGAATCAAAAAAGTTATCGAGAATCGAGATGGTTCTTACTACTTTATTTTGGACTCGAGACGTGGAATTATTTCCTTTGGTCTTACTATTATAAAATTGGATGAATTTGGTGTTTTAGAATGGGATAAGCATATTCTAAGAGGCGTTAGTGGACATGAATCATATAGGTTTGATGCTACCCTGGCAATCAAGACTTTTTCCAAAGATGACAAGCTGCATATTTTAATGAATCATGGGAATAAGTATGAGAATATCAAAATTGGAGACCCTTTTGAGACAGGTAGCCTAAAGACTAATCTTGTTGTGTACAGCTTTGACGAATATGGAGAATCTTCTTATACTAAACTTGCAACCTTTTCAACGCTTGGTTCAGCCATGTTAAATAGCTATGCATTCAAGGATGGTTATATGTATTTCAAGGCAGGTGGCACCTCAAGAAAGTCTAGCATGAATCGATTGAAAATTTATGAAGACTAGTAAATAAAAAAGAGCCTTGGTTTCCAAGGCTCTTTTTTATTCTAAGTAGTTGAATGCTTAGTCTACCAATTCAAAACTTCCTTTTTGGCCACTCATCGCATTATTACCAATCCAAAGATTGAATGTACCTGCCTCTAGGTGGGTCTCAAGATCTGCTCCAACGAAGCTCAAGTCTGAAACAGGGACTTCAAAGCTAAGCGTTTTTGTCTCTCCTGACTTAAGTTTAACCTTTTGAAATGCCTTCAGTTCTCTGACCGGTCGGGTAGTGGAGGCTGTAACATCTTGCACATACAATTGTGCAATCTCATGTCCTGCTCTAGAGCCCGTATTGGTAAGATCTACAGATACCTTTACCACATCACCTTTTCCAACTTTGTTTTTCGCAATGACAAGCTTGCTGTATTTGTAGCTTGTATATCCTAAGCCATAACCAAATGGATAATGTGGTGTAAAGCCATAGTCTAGGTAGTGAGAGGTGTTACCCAAAGAACTCTGCCAAGCCTCTACAGGAATCTTGTCCATAGGAACGAAAGATTCGGCACTGGCCGGTCTTCCTGTATTCTTGTGGTTATAATACAGAGGTAGCTGTCCAGCAGTCTTCGGCCAAGTAACAGGTAGTCTCCCTTCTGGCTCTGAAATACCGTAAAGCATATCGTAGATTGCAGGTCCACCCATAGTACCAGGGTGCCAAGTCATAAGTACTGCATCCAGTTGATCCTGATAGTCGAAATAAGTTATTGGACGTCCTGCCATGATTACAAGTACGACAGGAGTTCCTGTTTCTGCAATGGCTTCTATCAATGCTTCCTGTGCTCCAGGTAAGTTGATCTTTGCTCTACTGTGTGCTTCACCAGAGAGAATAGCCTCTTCTCCAGCAACAATCACAGCTACGTCCGAACGCTTAGCAGCTCTTACAGCGGCTTTGAATTGATCCTCGCTCATGTCGCGGCTATGTGTGAGGCCTTCAACGAAATTGAAGTTTGCCTCACCCGCTTCAAATGCATCCACTACGGTTTGAGTTTTTGTTTTTTCGCCATCAAAGGTCCATGTACCTAATTGCTCATGTCCCTTATCCGCAAGTGGCCCTATTACAGCGACCTTAGTGCTTTGTTGTAGTGGAAGCAGCGATTTATTATTCTTTAGAAGGACAGAACTCTTGATTGCCGCAGTTTTTGCAGCAGCCATATGTTCTTCCTCGTAATATACAGGTGGTGTTGACCAATCTGTATATGGATTTTCAAACAAGCCAAGACGAATCTTTATGCGTAGGATGTTTCTTACGAAATCATCCAGCTCTGCTTCTTTGAATTTACCTTCTTTTATTAATTCTTCTAAGTGGTTTTCGTAAGATTCAGAAGTCATCTCCATATCTAGACCAGCATTTGCTGCAAGTTCAGCAGCATGCTTTTCATCCGCAGCGAATCCATGTGGAATCATTTCTGTAATGGAGTTCCAGTCACTTACGATAAAACCGTCAAAACCGATCTCACCTTTTAATACATCCTTTAGTAAAAATGAGTTGCCCGAGGCAGGAACACCGTTGACATCATTGAAAGAAGTCATTACGGTTGCCACTCCAGCATCAAAGGCTGCCTGGAAAGGCGGCAGGATCATATTTCTTAACTGTGACTCATGCAGCTCTGCAGAGTTGTAGTCTCTTCCACCCACAGCAGCACCGTAAGCAGCATAATGTTTTACACATGCAGCCATAGCATCTGGTGCATTTAATGAATCTCCCTGGAAACCGCGCACATAAGCTGCACTGATCAATTCTCCTAAGTAAGGATCTTCTCCAGGTGATTCAGAGATACGACCCCAACGACTATCTCGGCAAATATCGACCATAGGTGCAAAAGTCCAACGGATTCCAGCCTGAGTAGCCTCAATGGAGGAAACGCGTCCACAGATCTCCGCTTGCTCGTCATCCCAACTCGCTGCAAGACCGAGTGGAATTGGAAATATTGTTTTAAATCCGTGTATAACATCTCTGGCAAATACAATTGGAACACCATTTGGGCTTTCCTCTACAGCAAGACGCTGCAGTTCCTGCATATGTTCAGGATCCATTACGTTAAGAAATGCACCTATACGTCCAGCGCGAATATCTGCTATAATTTCATCGGATATACCTCCAGTTGAAGAGCTTGATGATCCTCTCAATGCGGTTTGACCAATTTTTTCTTCTAAGCTCATTTTGGATAACAGCGCATCGATGCGCTGTTCTACAGCAGAATTTGAAGTTTTCTTTATTTGGGTAGCACCCTTATCTTCTGCCTGACATGCAATCAAACAAAGCAAGCTTAATGCTATGAAAAGTTGTTTCATACGAAATGGTTTATACATGTTGTATCGTGTGTGATTATTGATCAGGCTATAAACTGATCAAACAATAATATGGTAGGTCTTAATTGAATTGAACTCCTGGTTTATTTGTAATCCTAAGATAGTAAAAACTAACAAATCTTTAAAGCAAAATACTTAATCTAAACCAAGTTAATTATCCGTCGAATCACTTACGGGGCACTCTAATTGTTCTGTTAATCAATATTGTAAATGATTTCTGCAATATTTTTCGTCTATTGCGGTTTAAGTAATTAAATTTGAATAGTATTTGATTCGTTAAAATCTGTAAAAACTTTCCCATGCTGAATTTAAAATTCAAGTGGCTTTTTTTAATAGCCAGCTTCGCTTTGATCTCCTGTGACCCATCTGATGATCCAGATTCGGATATGGACAATGATTCCTATGAAAGTTATCGATACGAACTTTGGAAATTATTAAATGGTAAAGGCTATGATGTAGACTTTGTAGGAACCCAATTCGATGATGGAACCTACGATCTTGTCAATGGAGAATCTTTTGATCCAGACCATGAAGGTATTGGTGGCTTGGAAGCAGATGGATTATTGGCTAACCTAGATCAGGTTCTGCCAAATATAGATACACCAGATATCATATTGTTGTGTATCGGAGGTAATGATCTACTTGCGGAAGAACCGGTACAAGGTGTTATTGATACTATTGCACTTATACTAGAACGAATTAATCAGTTTGATGAGGATATTGTTGTATTCATTGAGCAGATTGCCCCAGGGAATAATGAACTGATGACTGATGAATTCCAAGCTGTAATCTCAGAATTCAATGAAAAGATTGCCGTTCTAGCATCCAGCTGGGTGGGCTCCCAAAACATATATTCTGTAGACATGTATTCTGATTTCACAGAAGATCTTTTAGCAGATGATGTGCATTACAATGAACTTGGTGCTATAGAGATTGCTGCTAGATATGGAGATGCAATCGGTTTGGTCTTTGCTCCAGGGACTTACAAGTTACTGCCACTTGGCGATTCTAGAGTAGAAGGAGCACATCCTTAAACAGGCACTTTTAATAAGGGCTTAGGAAAGAATAGTTTAGCGGGAAGTGACAGCTTCCCGCTAAACTTTTTTTATCTTATAGAAATACTATAACCTATAAGATATACCATGTTAAAACACCTTAAGCTTGCTTTTCTTTTTTGCCTACTTGCAGCCTGTGATTCAGGTAAGTCTTATTCTGTCGCTAGCAATTTATACACGGAGTATGTCAATCCATTTATAGGAACAGCTAAAATGGGGCATGTCTTCCCCGGAGCAACAGCTCCTTTTGGTATGGTGCAGCTCAGTCCTCAGACCAATTTTGAATTGATGTTCGAAGAGGATGGTAGCTATAATACTTCTACTTATGAATATTGCGCAGGGTATCAGTACAGAGATACCACAGTCTTAGGATTCGCACATACTAATTTCAGTGGCACAGGACATTCTGATCTGGGAGATTTATTATTGATGCCTACCACAGGTCCTCTAGTCTTGGATCCATTGAAAACGCCTGACGGTGAAAAAGGATACTATTCTGTTTTCTCTCATGAAAATGAACAGGCAAGTCCCGGATACTACAATGTCTTTTTAGAATCTTACAATATAGATGCTAATCTTACAGCATCGGATCGGGTTGGCTTTCATAAGTATACCTTTCCTGAAACAGAGGATGCCCATATAATCCTTGACCTGGTCTATAATGTATATCATCACGACAATAAAAATGTTTGGACTTTTATACGGGTAGAAAATGATTCACTGGTCACTGGTTATCGTCAAACCAAAGGTTGGGCAAGAACCAAAAAAGTGTACTTTGCTATGGAATTTTCCAAGCCTTTCAAATCCTATGGACATAAGAAATACGACGAGCTCCTGTATAATGGTTTTTACAGAAGATTTGATGAGTATGAGAATTTTCCGGAAATGGCAGGGAAAGATATTAGAGCCTATTTTAATTTTGATACAGAGGAAGGAGAGGACCTGTTGATCAAGTTTGCCCTTTCAAATACCAGTACTCAAGGAGCACTCAAGAATCTAAAAGCAGAAGTGCCGCATTGGGATTTTGATCAGGTTCGGATAGAGACGGGTGCAAAATGGAACGAGGCATTGTCACGTATAGATATAGAACCTATCAAGGAGTCTGATATGACTACCTTTTATACAGCTATGTACCATACCTGCCTTGCACCAGTGATTTACGAAGATGTGGATGGCCAGTATCGGGGCTTGGATCAAAATATCCATTCCTCCGATGATTTTACCAATTATACAATCTTCTCACTTTGGGATACGTATAGAGCTCAGCATCCATTATTGAATATCACACAGCCAGAGCGGAACAATGATATGATAAAATCCATGCTTGCGCACCAAGAACAAAGTGTACATGGAATGCTGCCTATTTGGAGTCATTATGCCAATGAGAATTGGTGTATGATCGGTTATCATGCAACTTCAGTTATTGCTGATGCTATTGCCAAAGGGATTGGTGATTTTGATAGGGAAAAAGCACTTGATGCCTGCGTAGAGACGGCAACTGTGCCTTACTTTGAGGGCCTGGGTCCTTATATGGAGTATGGTTACGTACCGGATGATTTAAGCCATTCTTCTGTATCAAAAACACTGGAGTATGCCTATAACGATTGGTGTATTGCGCGTATAGCTGAATCTTTGGGTAAGCAAAGTGTACAAGCGGAGTATGACGAACGTGGAAAATCATACAAGGCCGTTTATGATTCCAGTATTGGTTTTATGCGACCAAAGATGTCCAATGGGCAGTTTCGGGAGGATTATGATCCCATGGATACGCATGGTCAAGGATTCATAGAAGGGAATGCTTGGAATTATGGGCTATATGTTCCTCAGGATATCGATGCGATGATCGAGATGATGGGCGGAAAATCCTTTATGGGCAGAAAGCTGGATTCATTATTTACCATGGAAATAGAGGATAAATATATTGAGAAGCATGAAGATATTACGAGAGATGGCATCATAGGGAATTATGTGCATGGCAATGAACCTGGACATCATATACCTTATCTGTATAATTGGACCGATAATCCCGAGAAAACACAAGAGCGCGTTCGGATGATCGTGGAGACTATGTATGGGCCAGGGGTAGAAGGTTTGTGTGGGAATGATGATGCAGGCCAAATGAGTGCTTGGTATATATTTAGCAGTCTTGGATTTTATCCAGTATGTCCAGGCAGCAGCACTTATGCTATTGGTAGTCCTGCCGTAACAAATGCTCGTGTAAAGTTAGCTGAGGGTGCCTTCTTCGAAATAGAAACGGAGAATCAATCAGATAGCTCATACCTCGTTCAGGAAGTTCTTTTAAATGGAGTGCCTCTCGAGGACTGGACCTTGAAGCATGCGGATATAAAAGATGGAGCTGTATTGAAGTTTATAATGAAATAATACCTGAGCAGTCGGGTCAAAATAGAACACATGCGTGTAGGGCTAATCCTATTTTTAATTCTTGGATTTTTTGATTTGAGTGGTCAAAACAGAGATAGTCTTTTGAATCAATATATGTTTGATTCAGGTATGGGGATTCTTGATACCGGCCTTTTTTCAGTACATGAGGATTATCTACCCTCAGGCTCTTACTGGGCAATTGATAGTTTTACGGAGGAATCGGTATTTCATAGAGCAATGCTGTATGAGCAGGAATCGGATAGTACTGCTTCTTATGCGCTGCGTATAGGTAAAGGAGGACAGATGTATTCACTTCGAGGTGTTTTTGGTGAATCCGTTCCGCCTCAATATCGACCAGCTCCTTGGGTGCAGTCTACCTATGGTGGAGGTACATCTTATGCGCCGTGGGTCGATGAAGTTTGGCAGATGGTCAGTGTTGATGGTTCTCTGAACAATCCACCGGATTCGTCCTATTTTATACATCAGGCTGGAGTTTATTTAAAAACACCAAATCAGCAGCAGCCTTTTTTCTCTCCAATA
Source organism: Sphingobacteriales bacterium (assembly GCA_042091035.1). Taxonomy (GTDB): domain Bacteria; phylum Bacteroidota; class Bacteroidia; order Chitinophagales; family Saprospiraceae; genus AM-2324. The sequence goes on from JBELIG010000032.1 coordinate 16,484, forward strand.
GTAGGTGAATATTACGATGCAGCAAGTCGATCCTATTCAATTATAAATTGGGGGCAGCAGGCACACACCGAGGATTTACTCAATGTCGATCATCGCTCTGGCTTGTTATACTATACGAAATATACACATCAGGGTTTGGGGATTATTCAGGTCGATCAGATGATTTACAACTTTGGTACAGATCATATGAATTTCATCAATGTGCCCTGGGGTGGGGTTCGAAACTCCAGTTTAGATCATTTTTTTATTTCAACGCCAGATAATAACTATACTTTGGCAAATGCGGTCTATGGTCAGGGACCTGTTGTTCAAACAGGTTCAACAGGTGGATGGATGGGCTGGTCCAATGATGAGGCTGGGGATTCACCCGCATTGTTGATGGTGCATCCTCAAACCACAGTAACGAATAACAATGTATTTCGCTACGGTTCGGCAGGAGCAAATCCAAATAATCCAAGAGATTATAATGTATTTGAGATGATTCGTTTTCCTGGAGCCGATCAGCTTAACTTTGGCAAGTGTATGAGCTTTCGATACTTCTATGTCTTAGGTGCTGACATAAATGAAGCTAAAGCAAAGATTTTAGCGCATGATTTACCGGCTTTGGCTATGGATGCTGCATTCACACCTTCGGATACCGAGGTTCCCTATTTGAATTATCAGTTTACGGAAAATGATGGTGTTATTGATGCAGTTGCTAACAATTCAGCCGGATTGTCTTTGGCAATGAGTCCTTTTGAGGACAGCTATCCGGTCTTTAAAATAGTAGCATCGGATTCTATGACTTATATCAGTTCAGATCCATATTATTTGTCGGCGATTCCTTATGATGGACATACCCTAGGTCTAAGCTTATTAGGCTTCTACGATAAACCATTGGAATTGTCTGTGCAGCAAGATACGCTTTGTTCCGGTTCCTCTTACCTTTTTCCAGACGGTACAGAAATGACAGATATCGAGGGGTCTTTGTCTTATTTTAGTATATTTAATACAGTAGATTTACAATCAGACAGTATCGTTGTAAGTAATTTATTTGTTGTCGAACCAGATACAACTGTGCTTGTAGAAGTGGGAATGCTCATTGCCCAATCGTCAAGTGCGGAATATCAGTGGTTGGATTGTGCTGCAGACTTTACCCATGTTCAGGGAGATACCTTTATGACTTTTGTTCCGATGCAGAGTGGTTCTTACGCATTAGAAATCACTCAAGGGACTTGCGTAGATACTTCCTCTTGTTATACATTTGTCTCTACTGATTTGGAGGAAATATACTCAGATAAAGTTCCCCAAGTATTCCCCAACCCCAACAAAGGGTCTTTTACCCTTTCCTTCGCCACGGCTCAGGACCAATTTCAGTTTAAGATATATAGTGCAACAGGTAAATTGTTGACACAGGGGACAGCACTGCATGTCCAAGAAAAAGAATTTGACCTTAGGCTTTCCCCGGGCTTATATTTTTTAGAGATTATCAGATCGGATGAAAGAGATGTCCGATTAAGGTTGATAATTGAATAGACCCAATCCATCGAAGAAACATTTTAAGTTGTTAAATCGATATCTATGGAGGGAATTGGAAATACACCACTCATTCGATTGAACAGGTTAGTAGAACCTGGATCGGCTGAAGTTTATGTCAAGTTTGAAGGTGCGAATCCGACTGGTAGCATGAAAGATAGAATGGCCTTGTTTATGATTGAAGGTGCTTTGGCTAGCGGTCAGTTGAAACCGGGTATGACTGTTTTGGAATATACTGGCGGAAGTACTGGAAGTTCTTTGGCTATGGTTTGCGCGAAGAAAGGCATCAAATGTTACTTTGTTTCTTCGGATGCTTTCTCAAAAGAGAAAATTCAGATGATGCGTGCCTTTGGTGCTGTGGTAGAGATTATACCGAGTGGGGATGGCAGTGTGTCGGCTAAACTTATTCAAAAGATGGGAGAACGATTGGCGGAGTTGGATAAGGATCCAAATTCTTTTTGGGTCAATCAGTTCAATAATCCAGATAATAAAAAGGGCTATCATGCTATGGCAGATGAAATCTACGAAGCGATGGATGGAGACTTCACGGAGTTTATTGGTCCAGCAGGTACAGGTGGATGTTTTTCAGGAAATGCAGAACGCTTGAAGGAATTGAATGCATCTATACGGTGTGTAGTAACCGAGCCATACTATGTACGCGTGCTTTCTGAAGGTCAGCGCAATGGAAATCATCGCCTGGAGGGTATGGGGATTGGCTTCTTGACAAAAATATTCCGCACGGATCTAATTGATGAGGTTGTTCCTGTGAAGGATGAAGATGCTTTTGCTATAGCTCGACGTCTGGCAACCGAAGAGGGCTTGATGGTTGGAATTTCTTCAGGGGCAAATGTGTGGGCAGCGCTTCAACGCGCAAAAGTTTTAGGGCCTGGTAAACGAGTAGTCGCAGTACTTTGTGATTCAGGTCTAAAGTATCTAAACGGCGATTTATATCAGAAATAAAAAAAGGGTGGAAATTGCTTTCCACCCTTTTTTACTAGATCACACCTAAAGCCTTTCCAACTTTAATGAAAGCGGCGACAGCCTTTTCCATGTGTTCTTTATCGTGTCCAGCGGATAACTGTACTCGAATTCGAGCTTTATCTTTAGGAACTACTGGGAAGAAGAATCCAATTACATAGATTCCCTCATCCAATAATGCATTGGCAAAATCTTGAGAAAGTTTCGCATCATAAAGCATGATCGGCACGATAGGGTGTTCACCCGGGATGATATCAAATCCTGCTTTTTCCATTTCCGTGCGGAAGTAGGTAGTATTTGCTTCTAACTTATCTCTAAGTTCTGTGCTCTCGTTAAGGATATCTAATACCTTAATGGATGCACCAACTATAGAAGGAGCAAGTGTATTTGAGAACAAATAAGGTCTTGAACGTTGACGAAGAATTTCAACAATCTCCTTTTTAGCTGCTGTAAATCCGCCTGAAGCACCTCCTAGTGCCTTGCCAAATGTTCCAGTTACAATATCAACACGATCCAAAACATTTTTATGCTCAATTGCTCCACGACCACGTGCTCCCATGAAACCAGTTGCATGACATTCATCTACCATGACCATTGCATCATACTTATCTGCTAAGTCACAGATCTTGTCCAATTGGGCTATGGTTCCATCCATAGAGAAAACCCCATCGGTAGCAATCATGATTCTTCGAGCACCTTGAGCTTCTTTAAGCTTAGCCTCTAGGTCTGCCATGTCATTCGTCGCATAACGGAAACGTTGCGCCTTACAAAGTCTAATGCCATCTATGATAGATGCATGATTCAAAGCATCAGAAATGATTGCATCTTCCTTGCCAAGTAGAGGCTCAAATAGACCGCCATTTGCATCAAAAGCTGCGGCATATAATATAGCATCCTCTTGACCAACAAATTTTGCAATCTTTTCTTCTAATTCTTTGTGAATATCTTGTGTTCCACAAATGAAGCGTACAGAAGAAAGTCCGAAACCATGTGTTTTGATAGCATCGATACCTGCCTCTAATACATCCGGGTGCGATGATAATCCTAGGTAATTATTTGCGCAAAAATTCAATACCTCTCTGTCATCTGATGTGGTAATAGCTGCTGATTGAGGGGTCGTTATGATACGCTCCTCTTTATATAGACCTGCATCTCGGATCTCAGCCAGTTCGCTTTGTAGCTCTTTTTGAACTTTTGAATACATAGTTGATATTTTTAAATCTTTTTAGCTATTGCTGTTGATAAAACGCCATTTTACAAGTTAGTAACTTTAAAGGGCGTAAGTTTTTGGTTTATACTGCTTTGTGTTTTTTTAGGTTTTATTGGGGTTTTCGGCCTATTAGAACTGTAACTTATGTTAAGTGCTCGTTGTCAGTGTTTTCCACAAGGCCCTGTGGATATGTTTGTAACTAAAGGGACATAACATTAAATTAACGTAAGTTTTTGAGCATGTCGTGAACCATTTCTGATAATCCAAATGCTTCTTTCCATCCCCAGTCTTCTCTAGCAATCCGATCATCTATACTATTTGGCCAGGAGTCCGCAATTGCTTGCCTGTAATCTGGTGCATAAGTCATTTCGAAGCTTGGAATATGTTTTTTGATTTCTGCAGCAATCTGTTTAGGGGTAAAACTCATAGCCGCAAGGTTGTAGCTTGTTCTGATTTTAACCTGTTCCAAAGGTGCATTCATCAATTCTATAGTTCCACGAATAGCGTCTTCCATATAGATCATAGGAAGTTCTGTTTCTTCGGATAGGAAGCTTGTGAATTTTTGCTGTTTGAGTGCTTCATGAAAGATATCAACCGCATAATCTGTTGTTCCTCCTCCAGGCATGGATTGGTAACCGATAATTCCAGGGTAGCGGACAGATCGAACATCAATACCATACTTAAGGAAATAATAGTTGGTCCAATATTCTCCAGCCACTTTACTCATCCCATACACAGTGGTTGGGGTAAGTACGGTATCCTGCGGAGTTTGATTCGGAGGAGTTGTAGGACCAAATACTGCAATAGAGGAGGGGTAGAATACTTTTTTGATGTTTTTTTCTCGGGCAAGTTCAAGGATGTTGAACAAACCATTCATATTAATATCCCAGGTGCCCAATGGATTGAGCTCTCCTTTTGCAGAAAGTATTGCAGCCAAATGATAGATTTGGTTGATCTGGTATTTTTCGACTACCTCGTTCAATCGGTCTCTGTCCAAAACATTAATGAGTTCGAAAGGACCGTCTTCCTCGGCTTTTGGACGAATATCTGAAGCAATTACATTATTATGGCCATAGATGGATCTTAAGGTTTGGGTAAGTACCGAACCTATCTGTCCATTTGCCCCAATAATAAGTATGTTGTCTTTTTTCATAGAGCTAAATAAATGATGCTCGAAAGTACTAAAAAGAGTTGATTTTTACCTTATGTTGGTTCAATTCTTAGAAATTGATTTCTTGAGATTCAGCTTA
>JBELIG010000033.1:0-4972 GCA_042091035.1 Sphingobacteriales bacterium
GACAAGCTGCAACACATGAATTCGAATATGTTACTTGATCACAGCCACAAACTGGCTCATAGACAGTAATACAAATACAATCTTCTTTCTCCACCCCAGGAGGACAAGGCAAATCAAGCGGCTCGCTTTTACAGCTACTCAAAATGAGGATAACAAATAAAAAAAATAGATTCCTCACGTTCATATTTATACATTTAGTTCAACTTAAAGACGTAGAACTTTTATGAAACGTTGGTATTTTTAAAAAATTATTTTCATCCCTAAAGATTTAAATAAAGTCACTACAATAACAACGCCCAACTATTGCAAAACCACATTGAAAGATATATTCGTATCTTATTAAAGCCTCAAGCCTCATCCAAACCATAAAATTGTCTGAACAAAATCAAACATAAATGCTTAAGCGAATTATTCTATTTATTTCTTTTCTAGGTTTTTCATCTGCTGCAAATGCACAGCTGACGGGATTGATAAATTATGAAAAACTAGGCATATCCTTTGAAATACCAGAAGGATGGAAAGGTCAAGAAGGCGATGGATCTTTGATCCTTGGTTCAGATATCATACCCGGTTTAGTATTAATAACCACGCACTCTTATTCCATTGAAGAACTTAAGCTAGAAGCACAAAAAGGAATCATTGAAACAAACGGTACAACCTTAAAACTAAGTAGCCCTCTAAGTGCTTTATCTGACAATGCTGTTGGAGCAACATTTACAGGCACACTCGAATACCAAGCAGCAAAAGCCTATATTCTTGGTGTTGCAAATCCCTATGACAGTCCAGGTATAACAATCATGGCAGTTACCTTGAATACACTTTACAGCACAGAACACGAACAAGTTTGTAAAGAAATCTACCAGTCATTAAGCCTAAAAAAAATAGACCGCAGTAAAGCATTAGATGAATGGAAAGAATATCTATCTGATGTTCGACTCACCTATATGGACTCACACTATTCATCCGGCTACTCAGATGGTGACATTTCAGCAGGCTATAGCTCAAAAACAAAAATAGATCTCTGTGCTGCAGGATATTTCAATTTCAATAGTAATTCAAGTACAAGCTTCAGCGGTGATGGAGTCTCTGGATACGGAGGTGATAAGGACAGCGGCGATGGCAGATGGAAAGTATCTATTGGAAGTTCCGGTGACCCGGTTCTTATTCTCAACTTCCAAAACGGAGAGCAATACACCTACAAACTGGATTATTCAGAGAATAAATTATACCTGGACGAGGACCGTTACTTCAGAACTACTCAGGGAGAATATGCCCCAAATTGTAACTAAGTAGAGGCCTAAATCAAAAAGGACGCTTGAATTATCAAACGTCCTTTTTAATCAACTTACTGTATGTTTAATTTCCCTCGGAAAAAATGGCTTCTACCTTCCATGGAATAAAAGTAATTCCCTGCAGGCAAATCACCAATCTCTACAGCTTGTTGACCGGCCTCAACATATTGCTGAACCACCACCTTTCCATCCAAATTAAACAGAGTAAACCTAGCGGCCTCCTTAAGTCCTTTTAAATAAATTGTATTTCCTTTCAAAGGATTTGGATACAGTTGAAGAGACATCTCCTTTTGTGTATTAACATTGGTCAGTTCATCTGTGCCAACAAAATACTGTGCCGTAAAGAATATCGGCGAGGGTGCTGCATCAAATAAAACACTTCCAGAGCTAGACTCCGAGGAAGCTTGTCCCTGTTCAAACCAGCTTATTTCCGCCCCTGAATTTGCATCTCTGCTATACAAGCTATAATCTTGAGGACTTGAAATTACAGGAACGTTATTGATAGTTAAACTTTCAAGATTAAATAATCCTTGATTAAAACCATAATTATTTATTATCCAATATCTATCAGCTGCACTAAATGTACTTGGCTGTGAACTCGGCAATATATCAATTCGATTAAGGACCACATCACCATTAGGAGTGGGACTTCCGACAGGAAAGGCCAGATCTAGCCCAACAGCAAAAGAAGCATATTCACCTACGGTATTTATATTAACCAGCTCACTTACTCCTGGACCTACAGGAGCATCTGAGGACACTAGATTTGAATTTCCGTTCACACTTAAATCATAGCTTGCCTTTTTATCAAAAACCACACCATTGGCATTGTGATTAAACTGGTAATAACAGATCAGATCTGGGTCACTCACATCCAACTTGGTAAGATGCCTGGAAAGACGCAGTTCCTCTCTGCTTAATGCTTTTTTCCAGAAGGTTGCCTCCTCCATCAGGCCAATATAATTCCTCGACCCCCAATAATAATAGGTACCTAACAAAATGGAAGTCAGATCAAATGCCTGTGCATTTACGCTTTTTGATACCTCTTGTTCATTTACATACAAGGTCACCTCATTCGCCGTAACCGTAATGGCAACAAAAGACCATTGATCGGCAGGAACAATAAGATTACTATCCCAGCCCCAATGATCACCGTTCCAGTGGAAACCAAGGGTGTTATTTCCTTCTCGGAAATTCAGAACATTTTTTTCCACACCATCTCCTGAACTCAAACTAAAAATACCTGAATAATCTGCTTGGATACCATTAGGCTTTATCCAAGCAGAAAAGGTGAATTCTTCAACACCAAGCTCATTCACACTAGAATTCACCAAATAATCACCACTCTCAGTAAAATCAGCCGCCATCAAAGGTGGTTCCTCCGGGCTACAATAACTTGCACTTACCTCCACCATCTGATTAATGGTCTTTGTACTCTGCCCATTTGGAGTGGTAACTGTTAGACTTACATCATAAACACCTTGCTCATCATAAGTCACTTCAGGGTTTCTGACAGTAGTAGAGGACACTGTAGCTGCACCAGGAAAACTCCATGCCCAACTAGCGTCAGTATGATTCAATATCGAATAGTCTTCAAACTGTACAATCTCTCGATCACAAAGCACCTCTTTAAGAGAAACCATAGGCTGAGCCTGAGGTAAGGAGGAATCTATAAAATCAAGTTCCCAGATTCCACGATTGGATGCTACACGTACTTTTGAATCCCGATAAAAAGGAAGTATGCGAATAATTCGTGTGTGAATAGGAAGGTTTCCAGTTATATCTTGCCAAGCATTAGTGGCATTGTTTCTATACCATATCTTATTCAATGAACTCAAAAACACACCTCCATCAGTTCCTTCCTGTACAGCCAAATTCTCTATTCGCTCGCCATTAAGAGCCGTGCTGCTGATGTTGGTCCAACTCATACCAAGGTCATCGGATTTGAAGACCTTATTTTGGCTGTTCGAACCGACATTTAATGCTAAAAACAACTCATGCTGCTCATTCAGGCTTATATACATAGTTGAATTTGATTGCGGAAGGCTTATCTGATTCCAACTAAGCCCAGCATCTGTACTTTTCCATAGTGTACCGCTGTTCCCAAACTTCTGAGTAACAAACATGATATTCGGATCTTGCCTAGAGATCTCAATGTCTTTAACTAAGTTATCTGCAACATTTCCAAATGAAAATATAGCCTCAAAGCTTGCTCCTCCGTTCTCACTCTTCCAAATTTTATTCTCCTTACCCAAATAAAGAACATTCCAATAGCGCGGATCTGATACTAGTTCACTCCGATTTGAATACACATAACTTTCATTCGGAAAAAGCGTATATGCTGGAATATTATTTATCGCTCCACTAATGACATCCGGAATCTCTTTACCCGAAATATCACTGTGATACACCTTTCTATTCTCTCCTTTATTCACATATCCAGTAGCGGACTCCGCACCCCCTAAACTCAAAAACGCTCCATCGTCATAACTTTGATAATAAGCAGCATTTCCATTATGGTAACGACCACCAACCAAGACATCATGGTTCCACCCTTGATCAAAGCCCCAATAATCGGAGCCATTGATTCCATAATTTCTTCCACTCACAAAATCTAGGTTCGCATCATATTGATCGATCCCACCATCACTACAAACCCATATATCCGATCCATTCATTTCAATTTCCTGAATATCGGGATGTCGATATTCAGGACCACAGCCTGTACAACCATATCCTCCCCAACGGGTATAAGTTTTTCCGCCATCTTCAGACTTAAATAAATTCAAAGCCCCTACCATTAATTTGTCTGGATCGTTATCAGATACTGCAATATCAAGATTGTAGAACCCTTGATCATAGCCTGTGCTGTTCACACCAAAATAGGTAAAGCACCAATGATTGTCCGAATAAGGTCCTCCAGGCTCATTGTCTGGCAAACCATCTCCATTTCCGTCATAGGGTGTGGACCAGCTCGACCCTGCATCATCACTTCTGTATATTCCTATATAATTATTATCGGTTGCATAGTCGATCTCATTCCCAAGTAATACTACATAGATTCGATCGGGGTCTGCATCAGTAACGGCTAAACGTGCTCCGCCCTCACTGGCAGCTTGTCCACCAATGGGATCAAACCAACCTTGATCTTGCACGGTGAAATTCGCCCCACTATCTGTAGATCTCAAGAATTGTGTACTGTTTTTATTTGCATCTGAATTCATTACAAATACAGTCTCAGGATTATCTGTTTTAAGCTTGACATCCCAACATTTTGTATTTATGAGATTGCTCCAACTAAGCCCTCCATCCAGACTCTTCATCAAACCTTGATCGCCAGCCATGTAAAGGATATCCGTGTTCGAAGGATGAATACTCATTGCCTTAGGCCAAAGGTTATTCTGGTTCAAAACTAGACTCCACTGTGCTCCTCCATCCACTGATTTATACAGCGCATTATTCAATCCAACATATACCGTATTCGGATCTAAAGGATCTACGCGAACGAGGCGTATACCCCCGGCATCAAACACCTGATCTCCTATAGATCCCCAAGTCAAGCCTTTATCAGAAGACTTAAAGACAGCACCAGTTTCTGCACCAGCATATAGCACATTTGGTTGACTGATACATTGATCGAAGGTAAAAATATTAGTTTGACTTGACTTCTGCTCTTGTCC
>JBELIG010000033.1:5072-7995 GCA_042091035.1 Sphingobacteriales bacterium
CATGTTTCTTTATTTTCCAAATCACACTAATTGCTCAGCAGGAAAGAATAGTGAATTGGGATTTCTCATCTGGCGTTTCTGGTGCACTATCTTTTAGAGCTGGCTCTGCATGGAATGAATTCGACTTTGAGCGCAATGAATGTTCTGCAGACAGCAAAGCAATCAATGATAGATCTTTGCATTGCCGAGACAACAAAGTTTATGTAGGAAAAGATAATCTAGGCATTGGTCAATATCATGGAAGAGCGCAATCTATTATCCCCTGTCCAGAACCCGGAGTTCAGTATACTCTAAAAGCAAGAGCTCGCATGGGAGAAGCTTTAAATGGGGAACAACCCGGTGAAGTAGCTCTATTGTTTTATAATAATTCTGAGGCCATAACAGAATCTATAATACTAACTTTTTCGAATCAAACCTACCAAGAAAAAAGTATCACTTTTACGGTACCTACAGAGGCGGTATGGGCTACTGTATGGGTGCGTAAAACGGCCCAAGCTGATTTTTACACAGACTGGGTGTCCTTAAAAGCTAGTATTGACGATACCCCATCTGCTGTTAGCAACTTTGTGGCTTCTGATATTGGAGCTACTCGGGTATTGTTAGAATGGGATCCTGTTGCTACTGCAAGTGGATATAAAATTGAACGTAAAAAAAGTACGGAAGCAGCAGGACAGTGGAAGACTATCTTTATCACACACAATCAAGGCAATACTACTTCATTTTTGGACACCCGAGATTCAGGTTTCAGGACCTTGGAACCTGGAAAAACCTATAATTACAAAATCTACGCATTGGGCGATTATGGTCAATCCTCTAAGACAAATCTAAATGTATCCTTAAAGACGCTTCAAGCTTCCCCTGGCAATCAGACATACTATATCAATGCAAATACTGGAAATGATGATGCAGCTGGTACAGCCAAAACTACTGCTTGGAAAACGTTCAAAAATGTTGATGAATTAGAACTTGCAGCTGGTGATAAAATCCTTCTCAGAAATGGACAATCATGGACGGAGCCCCTGCATATACACGGTAGTGGTGCAGCTGGCAATATGATCGTCATAGGTTCTTATGGAACAGGTAATCAAAGACCTAAGATAAATGTAGAAGGCAGATCCCATGCAGCAGTCCAAATGATCGATGTCTCTTATTGCAAAGTTAAAAACTTAGAAATTTTAAATTATCATCCATTCTTTAGAGAAATGTTCAAGTTTGGCATCCGAGCAGGTACTTGGCAGAGTTCTTCAGTCACAGATCTAGAATTCGACAATCTGTTCATCCATAAAATCCGAGGAAGTGCGGTACGAGGTGGTAACTTAGGATCTATTTCAGGTGGTGAGTTATGTGCTGGAATTCGAGTATCAACAGATATAAGAGGAGAAGACCCAGCTGGTAAATCAATCCATAACGTGAGTATTACAAACAATACGCTCCTTGAAGTTGAGCATCATGCCATTCAGCTGCTTGATATTTATGGCATAACTATCAGAAACAATAAGATTAAGCGTCCAGGCTATATCTCCTTATTAACAAGAAATATTAATAATGGAAGTATTGACAATAACTATTTCCTAGAATCTGGATATTATATGACAATGGCAGATAATGCAGCACTTGATCTGTATTACTCCAACAATATGATTGTCGAAAACAACGTGATTTACAAAGTGTTTAACGATCGTTCAGGACAGGCAATAAATTTGGACGGTTGTACAAATTTTATTGTTCAAAACAATTTCTTAAAAGATAGTGATTCAGGCTGTTTCGTAATAAATACAGCTACTAATAATATTTTCCGATACAATATCACGGAAGGATTTAATGATGAATGGTTTAGAAATCTTGGCGGTACAGGGACGCAAATCTATAACAACACAATCTATGCTCACAGCTCTAATCATGCAGCAACAGGTTTCTTCGTAAAGAATGTAGAGAGTATTGAAGTGCAGGTTCCTTCGACAAATACAGCCGTATTCAATAATATTTTCATCAGAGAGCAATCTTCAATTCCTGAAACAGCAGATTTAATCTTTGAACTGCCATCCACAACAGGATCCAATTTTAGTAATAATGTATATTTTGGAAATTTCACGGATGAAGTTGTTGAGGATGAAAATCCTTCTTTTGAAGATCCAGAATTAGAGAACATAGGTTCGGGGCAAGTAGATGTGATCAATTTCACCAACGATCCTTCTGGCTACAAGATGATGTTATCTTCGCCTTATTTAGAGTCCGGTCTATTTATTCCTAATAACGGGGGGCTTGATTATTGGGGCAATGCCTTGCCAGCAGGAGCTCCTTCTATTGGAGCCAATCAACAAGGGGTTTCTCTCCCTATAGAATTACTTGACTTTATCGCATATAGAAAGGATGATGTAGTTGAACTGGAATGGTCTACCGCTTGGGAACACAATAATTATGGTTTTGAAATACAACATAGCCTTAATGGAACGGACTGGCAAATACTTAGCTTTATTGAATCTAAGGGCAATTCAAAAAATACGATTAATTATGGTCTCACGCATGGCTTACCAGCAAATGGCAACAACTTTTACAGGCTGAAGCAAGTAGATTTTGATGATGCCCATGGAAGTTTTTCTCCGATTCGACAAGTTAATTTTGAAGCTGATTCCCAAGCTGAATACGAGATCTACCCTAACCCTACAAAAGGTATTCTAAATATTAACAGTTTAAATAACAATGCGCTAAGCTGGACTTTATTTGATCCTTCAGGTAGAATGATCGCAAGTCAGGAGAATCGAATTCTCTCAGAGCAGATCGATTTGAATATGTTCGCAGAGGGTATTTACTTTTTAACAATAAATACCCAAAGCAATAGCACAGCTAAACGAATTATCTTAATTGATTAAGGATAAGAAAAAAGCACTTCCGTATGATGGAAGTGCTTTTTTCATTACAGATC
>JBELIG010000033.1:8095-21319 GCA_042091035.1 Sphingobacteriales bacterium
GCCTATTTTATTGCTTGATTACTTTCTTTACAGTCACTTGCTCTGCATCCTTCGCATTTTGTATTGGCTCAGGCTCAATTCAAAAGAAATCAGTAATAAACCAACATTAAAACCAATCCAGTTGTTTATAGAATCTTTATCAAAAAAGGTTTCCCTTAATATTGCCAGACGGGATTTTAAGGAATTCCTAAAAAAGAAAGGGAATGAATAGCTTGTACTTCCTAATATATACTGCCCATACCATCTACATTTATCAATATTACATTTGACTTTTTCTCTTGTTTATTCAAAACCCTAGTACGAGAATCAGAGTATTAATACTTAAAAGGCCTGAATAAACTTCGTTATTCAGGCCTTTTTGTATAGTTATTGCTTTATCACTCGCAGCAGCCTTTTGGCTTCTTTGGTCTCTACTGAAAGAATATAGACTCCTTGAGGACCATTCAAAGATAATTCAGCATATTGCGTATCTCGATATATCTGACTTTGGATTTGCTTACCATCCAAATTTAATACAGCAATCTTTATTTCATCAAAAGACAAGCCCATATCTATCATTACCGCTCCTTTCCCAGGATTAGGATATACACTCAAATCACTCAAAACCTGTAGCTCTGATGTTCCTACAGGACTAAGCACAAAACAGTCGGAATTTGTAGAACACACATCCGTACTAATTACTACTGCATATTCTCCATCAATTGCAGGCTCAAAAGACTGGCCGGTTGCCCCATCAATAGGGAGTAAGCTAGAACAATCTATCCATTGATATTCATAGCCACTTGCTTCAGCCGTCAAAAGAAAACCATCCTGTGTTACAGTATTATTAACTAAATCAATTGTCAAATCAAGATTCACGATAGAATCACATCCATTCATATTTGCTCCTGGAAGAACTTCAACATACACGCCTGATGAATCTATTTCACTCCCAATAGCAGACCAATAGTAAGGTTCACAACTTGTGAGTGTGGTATAAGATGTACTAGTAATATCTTGAATAAGGGTGCCTTCAATCCAATTTGAAGTAGAACCGTTTTGCTCAAAATTATTTAGTGTTCCATTAAAACCATTACCCGAAAGATCTGCTGTTATAATCATACCCGTATTATCTCCTGCAGACACCCCGTCATCAAAAGAAAGAAATAATTTTAAATTTTCGTCAGGACTACAATAGCCTTCAAACATGTCAACCTGAATCTCTTCCTCAGATTTGGCTACATCCCAAATCTTTAATTCATCAATTATACCATTGAAAGGAATAGAACCCCCATTAACGCGTTGACCAACCCTTACCGCTTGTTCACCATCAGGAGTGTTTACTATAGGAAGTGCTTTGGTTTGTACTATTTCCCCATCAACAAATAATTTTCCTATGCCATTATCCAATGTAAAAGCTACATGTGTCCATTTCTCTAAAGGGATTGAACCAGGATCAGATATTATATTCCCAGAATCTCCTCCTGAAATATATTTAAGGGATCCATTTCCATGAATAATAAATGTATTCCGGCTACCAGCAGCATTCAAACCATAATCCATAATTGCGGTATTATAATTTGGCGCGTCAGCATGTACATAAACCCATGCTCCAAAGGTTCTGTCTTCATCCGCAACAATACCTTTATAATCAGTTTGAATAAAATCATCCGCTCCATCAAAGTCAAGGGCTTGCTGTGCGAAAAAAGGCGTTGTTAAAAGTAAAAGTAGATAGGTAAGAACAGTCTTGTTTTTCATTATAATCGAGATTTTTTTAAATATACAAAAACATAATATTTATAAATCTATTATATAATTTGATAAGAAAAGATTTAGCCTTAAAAGGTTGACTAGATCTCCACAAGGAAAGCATGTAGATTGAAAAAACTAGCTAAATAAAATATTTAGTGGAAATGGAGTTTCTGAATATAATGTCGATCAAGATGCTGGAGATAGTCTATGGAATAAATATGTTTAGAAGCTTCTTGTGTAACTTGATTGATCCTACATTTTCAAAATGGTGATTGCTTTTTCAAAACTACTCCTAGAGAATATGTCCCAAATTGTAATTTTTAATAAACAGCAACAAACAGTATATACTAAAGCCACTTGTTGCTGTTTATTCCTGAATTATTGTTTAATCACTTTTTTAGTAATTGCACCCTGTTTAGTAACAATTTGTGCTAAATATACTCCAGGTTCTAGTGTACTAATATCAATAGTATTTTCTTGCGTAAAAACTAATAGCCTTCCCTCCAAGCTATATAGATTTAACTCGACTAAGTCACTAGCTTCTACATAAACTCTATCCCTAACAGGATTGGGAAAAACTCGAACATTCACCGCATCCATTTCTGGTAAGCGAGTACTAACCAAAGAGCAATCACCAGGCATATTAGCATCCAACCAATCTATACGGTTTGATATCCAATCCTTCATATAAACAATCTCCGCTTCATAGGTTTCAGGTATTGGCTCAGGCTCTATCCAAATCGAGTTTCCTATAAAATAATCCCATACCGTAAAATTCCGATCAATTGCCTCTTCAATAAAATCAACATGGAAATCGATCCAATTATTTAGAGAATCTTTATCAAAAGAGGTTTCCCTCAATGTTTCCCAGCGGCATTTTAGATGGTTCCTAAATAATTCGTCGCTCATCATCTCCTGCCACCAAAGGGGCATAGATTCTAAATCCTCACATTCATTCTGATTTTGAAGATAGGTCCATCCCGTAGGATCATCGTTTGAACAAACCCTTGACATACCATAAGTCTGATCAAAATCCCATATTGGCCCTGCCACCAACTTACCGCCCTTACTGTCTTTATCTTTGTGGATGTAAGAACTCAACTTATAGCCATCTGAATTCTTACTCAATTCATTGATCAACAGAAAATCTGTAAATGAATTAAGGTCAATATATTCGTTATAGCGTACACCCTGACTATTTGTATAATCATTGGAGAACAAAGCATTCTCAAAGGTATTGATCCAGCTTTCTATGTACTGTGCCTGCTGCGGCTCAATCTTGTCTGCTTTAGGGTAATACCACTGAAAGTACATCGGGATATCCGCCTGAGAATTGTAAGCAGACTCAAATCCATCGGTATCCTTGTCAATATCATAAGTCCAGTCTATCCTCAAGATATAACCTCCAGTCAAAGAATCTCCTGCGAGATCATCGGAGTCTAACTTTGCAATATCCACTCGATCACCATCTCGCTTGATCTTCTCGACAAGTATATACAGTCCCCGATATTCTTCATTCAGGATAAGCTCTACATATTTCCACTCAGAGGCATAATGTCCCATCTGCTGAGCCAGATAAAAACTCATTGGGATTCTGAGCTGAGTTTTATCAATAACCATAGCATGTAGTATCCAATCTTCCTCGGCACCCATCCCAAATAGATCAACAGAAAGATCTTCATTATCTGCATCCCTCAACTCTATAGAATATGTTTTTTTATCAAAACCCTGCGTTGAATTGCCTCTAGTTTCAATCCCAATATTTCCATCATACTGATTGAATGGATCTGATATCGAATTCGTTAGCCCATCTCCATTATAAATAATCCCCATCGAAGCATCTATCTTAGGCTCATCGGGAATATCCTCGTCATCCGTATTTATTATGATTATCGGGTGCTTACTCGTTGTTAGTATTTGTGCCGATAAATGCGATGAAAATACCATCAAAAGGAATACAGCTACACATAAGAATGATTTATTCATGTCAGTAAGTTTTTATATTGAATACGTCAAAATCATTGGGCGCAGACACCCACAATACTACATAACGTCTTGATTATCACGTTTTAGTATACTCTTTTTGTTTTCCACTGTAATTTTTGATCCTTCTGCTAGTATGACCGAAGTAGGCTTACTATTATTCAATATTTCAAAATCCGAACCATAGACAGCTTTAAAGTCAATATCAATCTTATAATCCTTTACATCATAAACCTCCCATTTGGGATGTGTGACCTCGTATTCATTGGTCTTTTTACTGTCTACTTGTGCATATCCCCAATAATGCTCTGCAATAAATTCCTCTTCGCTACCCGATTCCATCATTGACCGCTCCATTGACGTTTGCACAGACATCGAATACCAAAGTCCATCTTTTTTCCACTTGTAGTTAATAGTCTGCTCCCCATTTTCCAGGGTCCAACTATGCTCCATAGGAAGCGTTTCGTAGTTTTCCTTATAAATGGTATTAGCAACGAAAGTCAATGCTCTTTTGGGAACAATTTCCTTGATAAAAACAACACCACGTTTCCAAACTCCATTATCAAATCGCTTGACATAAAAGCGCAGATTAACTTCCTCAAAATTGGTGTGAAATGGAATCTTTACCCCGAGTAACTTCGTGTTTTTGAACATAAATCCAACCAGACTTACATAGCAGTTGCCATTCCATAAATCCAATTCTGTACCTGCTGGAACATACTTCAACAAGACCTCTTTATCAATGATATAATTAGCAAGTATCAGTTTCCTCCATTCTGCTCTTAAAAAGCTCATACCTTTTTTGTTTAGGACAAAATTCTATATAAAATCGACTATCAAGTATATAAACAATCTATAAGATATATGTTTAACTCAGTCCCGAATAGAGCGTTAAATATTTCCTATCCTTTGGCCTTCTTACTATTGTAGAGCCACCATCCTGTATAGATTAAAAGCAGCTGAACAAGTAGGCGAATTTCAGGAATAGGAAACTGACCTAGAGCAGATTTTTCACGAAGTAAATCCCATACGTGAATTGGTAAAAAAGCGATCATCAACAATGAAAAACCTAAGCCTCCGAGGTGCCTATACTTTCTTGTCAACAAGGCTATCCCAATTGCAGCTTCAGAAATTGCAGAAAGTATATTCGCTAAAAGCTCCGGAAAAAAGTCAGGGATAAGTTCTGCATAAAATTCAGGAAAGAATATGTGAGCAACTGCACTCACCAAAAGTAAAATACTGAGTAAATAAGAGATTACGGTTTTCATTACATTGATTTTATTTCACAAAATTATAAAACCAAAAAGGATTATTCGCCTTTAGCCAATGTTTCCATCAACAGAAAACATAAATCATCTATATTGCCCATATTTGGATGCTCTGGAGACACATTAGACAAAATGATAAGGCCATCTTTAGAAGCTGTATTAACAACCATTGAAGAGGTATATCCGCCTGTTGCACCATTGTGAAAAAATAAATTAACCTCAGGTTGTTTTCTTAGAATATGCCAACCTAATCCCATATCCATACTTTCATTTAGGGAAATAGTTTTTACCCTAGTAAGCGCTTGTGCTTCATTAGAATCATCAAACTGAGACAAAGCAAACTTAGAAAGATCCTCCGCATTAGACATGATCCCTCCAGCTCCAGCCAATATAGCGAGATCCCAATTAGAAACTTCATCACCTTGAGTATTTAGGCCACGAATAAGACCTGTTTCAACCTGCTCAAGCTTTGATGTTGAAGCCTGCATATCCAGTTTAGAAAAAATTCTATCCTGCAATAATTGCTCATAGGATGTTTGCTCCATATCACTCAATGTATATCCAAGTAGTCCCGCTCCCAAATTAGAATATTGATAACTGCCCTTACCTGACAAGTCCAAGTACTCCCTTAAATAGGACTTGATTGCCTGCTCATCAAATGTTTTGTAAGGATTAGTTAAATCAACCGATGTAAGGTCCAAATTGGAAGGCAAACGAGGAAGACCAGAACTATGGTTAGAAAGGTTTTCAAATAACAAAACGGTATTATCTTTTATCGGAGCAGTCAAATAATCATTGATATCATCCTTGAGACTCAATTTACCCTCTACCACAAATTGGGCAAGTAAAGTAGCCGTAAACACTTTTGAAATTGATCCAATTTCAAAAACACCCAGCTTATTATCAACATAATCAATTGAATCCTTCTGCTTCACTGCTCCATAAAAAAACACTTTCCCATCCTTAATCATTGCAATTGAAAGCTGTGTACTATTTGGAAATACTTTCATCTGATCAAATATCAATTCCAATTGCTCCTTGGTAAAATCACTTTGATTTGTGTCAGTATTAAGATTATTAACAATAGCAGCTGTATCTACAGGCTCTGTATATGGTTTAACAAATAAACCATTAATATTTGAGAGCGTGTCAATTGAAATATTCAAAGTCAACAAGGCTTGTTCAAAATTCACCTTATAAGACGCATAGGTTCCCTGCTCATACTGAATAAAATCGTGGCTAATTATTTTACCTACCTGAGCATTAAGTGCAGATAAGAAACCAGTACTTTGATCTAAAGGCAAAGCCTCTTTCATAGGATCAGCATACATATTGAATATAAGCTCATAATTACCTGCATTATATGCATCAATAAACTGCTCAGTGATAGTTTTATTTGCTGGCTGTTCTTCTTGACCAAAACTTAGAAATGAGAAAAAGCTCAAGATGATAATGATAGAAATGCGCATACTTTTATTTTAATGATTAAAGGATTTATTTTCCAAACCGAATTTGAACTATAGAAAGAACATGCACAAATACAGCCACAGGCATCAGAAAACCAGCGATTAAAACATAAGGATATGAAAACGCCTCTAAAGGCAACAAAGGATCTTCTGATCCGTATAGCTCTGGTTTATATACAGAACTTAGAAATACAAAAATCACTGTCGCCAAAACCAGTAAGCCGGTATAATTCCAAACCTCAATAAATCGCTTAGATAAGACTTGCTTATAAAACACCAAATACCCAACTATTGGAGCTGAAAGGGCAAAGATCATATCAAAATTATACCCTTCTATAGTTACTTCCTGATTGAAGATTCCTTTAAAAAATGAAAATAAAAGTAAAAACTCGACGAACACTCGAAAGGATTGGAAATAAATTAACTGACTTTCAGGAATGTGTTTGATCCATGCCTTCTTTCTACTTTTATATAGAAAAATAGCAGTAAAAATAAAAGACGGAAAGATGAAGGCAAGGGCGATGCGAGGAGGAAATTCATAGGACATTAATAAGCCACTCGAGCCTAGGACATATATATAGACCTGCCAAACCAATAAACTTGTTACCAGTATAAATTTGTGTCTTACTTTTTGGGAACTAGTCAATTCTATTGCCCTGAATCCAATTGTCAATAGAAATAGATTTACTAATAGAGTAAGAACTAGAAAAGCGAATTGGAGTTCCATTTTTTGATTTATTATAAATTGATACAATAAACCAAGATACGAATACTACTTCAGCTCTTAGACTTCTCAAATAAGTCTAGCAATAAAACCAAATAGCCTTGGTATACCCGGAAAGCAAATAGTACTTCTTCTTCGCATACTCTTCTCAACATCATTAACTACCCGCTCAGGAGTGGCTGTGAAAAACTTTTTAAAAAAGAAGGTTTTAAAAACATCCGGACCCTCATGCGCCTGTTCGAGCAAGGGCGTATCTACTGCGGGAGGACAAACCAGCAGCACTCTTAGATTTGTCCTTTTAGTTTCCTTGATTAAGACCTTTGTATAAAAGTTATTAGCCGCCTTGGAAACTCCATAAGCACCAAATTTGGCAAAAGGCATCAATCCTGCAGTTGAACCATAAATAATGACTTCTCCTTGGTCTCGTTCCAACATTCTAGGAATTATTGTCTGACACAGATTCACCATTCCACAATAATTTATATCGATGATCTTATTGATCAATTCTGCTGATGTTTCCATCAACAAGCCTCCTGGCATTATTGCGGCACAGTTGATAAAGCGATTGATGGGTCCATGTTCAGTAATAATCTGCTGTACAGTATTTCTTACTTGTTCCAAATTAGTTACATCGCATAGGTAAGGAATTATCCCTTCGGAGCGTTCTGCAGTAATCTTTAAAAGCTCTTGATTTATATCTAGGATAGCTACTAATGCGCCTTCCTCTGCCAAGACAATTGCATGTCTTTGTCCTATTCCACTTGCTCCTCCAGAAATCACTACCAATTTGCCTTGAAAAGTCATATTCATTTCTTTTATGCAACAGCGTATACAATATACACTAATTCAAAGTACTAGAAATGATTCATACTGTATTTAGGCTACTTTCCTTTTGCCAAAATCTTCGAGATTCTTTTATTCGTAAGTTCTGATAAATGCCAGTTGTGTAACTTATCATCTGTGGTACTATAAAAAGCAATAATCACAGCATCAATATCCTCATAATACTTAGCGAAACTTTGATAACCAGGAACCCAACCACCATGTTCATATTCATATATTGAACTATAGACTTCCTGTTCTCCAGGGCCAAAAACAGTCCCATCATTCAGTGCTCTAATAAAGAACCCCAAATCTTCAGCTGTAGCCATCATTCCATGCTCATCAGCCTTAAGGTCATGAGGATATCCCTTATGATAACCACTCATAACAAGATCCATATCAACCTTTTTTATTGAGCTGAATGTGTTATCGAGGCTTAAAGGATCTAAGATTTGCTCCTGGATGAATTGAAAGTTATTATAACCCAATGTATTATCCATAATCCTATTGATCAGCAAATAATTCGTATTACAATATTCATAACTTTCACCGGGTTTGAAGTTTGCAGGTTTATCAAGAATCAAAGCAAGGTTCTCTTCAAAAGAAGCTGCTGGTTTGGCCCAAAAATCAGGTGTGTCCGTAAAATTTGGTATTCCACTCTTGTGTTGAATCATATCCCTCAATGTAATCTCCTCTGCATATTCAATATGACCTATTAGATCCGGCAAATACGTACCTAAGGATTGATCTAAAGACAGGCGCCCCGCGACCACCAATTTTGTAACCGCAACGATATCATACAACTTACTAATACTTGCTATCTTGAATAATGCATCGGTCTTAGCCGATACCTTTAAATCTCGATTGTGCCAACCTGAAGCATAAAATTTTTGATCCTGACCTGGCATATCTGTATATACGACCACTCCATCAAAACCTTGATCAACAGCAACATCCAATTGTTCCTGTACACTGTTTTTCATAGGAGTCAGCCAAGCCTTTACAAAAGACCAAGGAACAAAATATAGAGAAAACAGTGAACCAGAAATCAAGAGGACTCTAAAAATTTGCTTGAGCTTATTTTTATTCATATTATGGTTTTAGAAGTCTAAATTTAAAATTTAAAATCCGTTCTGGATAGATAATCAGTCTAATGAATAAAATTAATTGACTAACACAGGCTTTACTTTATCAATCATATACTAAATCAACTTTCAGCGTGTTAATTGACATAGTTTCGAAATTAAATCCTAGTCTATTTAAACATACTAAACAGTATTTATTTAGGTAATAAATCAACCTTAATTTCATAAAAACTATACACTGAAACGTCTTGACCTAAAATTCAGCATCTGGTATTCCTATCACCTAAGTAGTCCATAAAAACAAAAATGGCTACCCAAATTAGGCAGCCATTTTTGTTATCTCAATTTCTTCAATCGGAGCTTACTCGACAACGATCATCTTTTTAGTCCTTATTAGCTTATCTGATTCCAAAGTGTAGAAATATAAACCTGGAGTATTGAGTCCATCTACAAGTACTTCATTATACCCTTCGTTAAATTCATTTTCACTAAGCCATACGATTCTTCCACTTGAGTCCGTAATAGATATTTTTGCTAAACTAGCTCTATTCAATTCAAAGCTGATTACTGTTTCACCACTAAATGGATTAGGGCTGTTTTGATACAATTTATCACCATTACTTTGCAGATCAATAGTTGAGGTAGAAGTATTTAAAGTAGAGTAATAAACGACTCCTTCAGTAAGTTGGTTATAAGCATATGCACTAATTGTCACCTCACTATCTACTAAACAAACAGCGTTTCCAAAGTAACTTCCATGCGTTGAATACGGTTCCTCGAATGATTGACTATATACCCATTCACCATCCTCATTATTTTTGAATAAATATGCGGAACCCGTATTTAAATCAAGTTCATTATCATCAGTGGGCGCACCAATTAGAATTCTATCCGAATCAGCTGCTATAGAAGCACCGAAGGTATCACCTTGGTCACCATTAGGTGCAAGCAAAATTTCTTTTTGTACCCAAGACTCATTGGCATCTCTTTCAAAGATAAATGCTAGTCCTGTTCCTACTTCGTTACCCTGCTCAAAGGGTGCACCAATGATCATAAGGTCATTATGAACGTGAACTGCTATACCTGTCGATTGAGTAAGAGGAGTCGTACCATTTGAAAATTCCAGTTCTACTGCAGTCCCCCATTCACCAAGACTATCTCGCTCATATACAAATGCACCACCATAGTTATTTTGACCACTTGCGCCTACTACTAAGACATCTTCATATAGATCAAGTGCATCTCCAAATCGTGAACTTTGGTGAAGGCTTGCTGGTTCTAACTTTCTATCTAACTCCCAAGAATCGTCAACCGATCTCTTATAGAGATAAGCACTACCTCTACTGTCATTATCGATGAAAGCCCCTAAGACTAAATAATCTCCATAGATACTTGCAGAATGTCCTAACTGGTCGTAAGTATAACCATCAAAAGCAAGTAGTTTTTGTTCATCACCCCAAATTCCATCTGCACCTTTCTTATACACATAACCCGCTCCAGAATAGGCGCCAAAATGGGCATCCCACCTTGCTCCTACTATTAGATAATCTCCGTGTACACCTACTGAATAACCAAAAAACTTTTGGTTTGTAAGATCAGATGGAACAATTCTTTGTTCATTTATCCAATCTCCATTAGCAGCTTTTTCGTAAACATAAACTGCCCCTGAATTTATGCCATCTGTCACAGCAAGAGGTGCAGAAACCACACGGTGCTCTTCTGATATATCCACGTCGAAGCCATAGAGTTCTCCTACCGCTGTATCGAAGCCTGAAATACTCTTCCAAACAAAACTTTGAGCGAAAGTCGAACTAGCACCAAAAACTAGAATTAAAGAGCATAATATGTATGAAGGAAACGATGAACTAAAGATTGCGCTATGCGAAGCTTTAAAAATTAAACTTGTTTTCATAATAATAACTTTTTGGAATTATCTTTTTATAAATCAATCATTATTATATTAAATCTAATTTTTATATATTGAAAGTTTAACTATGTTTTTTGTTCTAAAAAGCATCAAAGCTGTTCTGAACGGTAAAACCGACCTCCACTATTTTTTCTATTTTATCAACTATCAATATTTTTATTATTACAGCGGTTTTATCTTCAGATTACCGCCCAGACAGAACATTACTGATAATTTTGAAACGCTGACTTTATAGCACTATATCGATTCCTACTAATAGGAATTAACTGATCTTCAACTTTTACACCGTTTTTAGATACTTGATCAGAATATTTTAGGTTAACTGCAAATGAGCGATGTGTTTGAACAAAATCTTCTACTGGCAAATGCCCCATTAGTTCCTTCATACTCAAGCGAAACATCTTTGCCTTTTCGTCACCATCTATGTATAGATAGGAGTAGATATGTTTGGTCTCTATAAATTTTATTCTGTTCAATATTATTCGATGAATAATTCCGTTATCTTTTAGATATGTGGTACTTTCTCTTTTTATAATAGGTTCTTGTTTTATCATATTTAAACAAGAAAAATCAAGCATAGTCATTAAGGTATCAAATCTTACAGGTTTGGGAATATATCCACTTGGCCTCAAGTATTTGACCTGCTCAATAGTACACTTATCTATTCTTTCAGCAACCAATATTAGTATAGCATTAGGATTTAAAGACCTTAACTGGGTTGCAAAAGCAACCGCTAGAGCTCCACGCTTTGAGCAAATATTTAATAGCATAATATCCGGCACTTTTTGTTTTAAAAATTGCATTCCACATTCGTAATTTCGAATCTGATAGATATCGTTATAACCTATTTGTAATAGATAACTTTCAATTCGATTTGCGATCAAAAGATCATCTTCAAAAACAAGAATACTTTTGTTTTTCATTTTAATGAGATTTGATTGATCGGGGAAAGTTTATTTAATTGGATTTGCGTACTGCAAATCGACAAGCATGGCAGTGTATTTTAAATACCATAAAGTAAATCTGGTTGCCTTTATGATTCGGAAACATTAAAGGGAGCATCTTTCGAAATGAAAGGGCTGATATTAGATTTTGAGAAAAATTCTAAGCCAAAGTTTTAAGAAACCAGGAAAAATGAAGGAACCTAGGGGGGAAGGTTCCTCCTTCAATATTTCATTCAGATAAGACTTGAGTTTAATTAAAATTACTTTTAATGCAAAAGTAGCTCTTACTGATTTTGGGTTTAGGTAGTCATAAACTATTCAGTTTTTTGGAAAAAACACACAATCATATTAAAAATTAATCATATGTTTATATATAAATTATATTAGCTTAATGTATCAAAATAGTAGGTGATTAATCTCGTCAATATTGTGGCAAAATCCGTCAAAATCGATTAATAAGACTGCATTTACTTCAAATACTGAACAAATCAATCCGAATTTTTGGAGTATTGAATAACTCCATCTAAAATACATTTTACTGCATATTCATTTAATTAATGACTCTGCTAGCCACTAAATCTATATTTTCTTAAAAGTCTTCAGACTCCTACACCTAGTTAATTATTACCTTACTAAAGTCACATTTCCTGAAAAGACTTTTTGCACTCCATTCACAAATTCCACCTCAACCATATACAGATAAACCCCCATTTCAACTTCTTGATCACCAATGCGACCATTCCATCCAGATACTCCGTTCTGGAATGCTTGGTTTTTGACTTGATAAAGAAGACTACCCCAACGATCAAAGATGGAAAACTCATTTACTTGGATTGCTAATTCTAGATTAGTATAAACCTGAAAGACATCATTTATACCATCATTATTCGGAGAAAATACATTTGGAATAAATAAATCAAATTCATTGATACAGGTCAAATTGAAATTCAAATCTGTGGGTTCTAAACACTCTCCGCAGTCATCAATCACCGCTGTTCCATTTACTACACCCAAACAATCCGTACACGAAGCGTTGAATGAAGGATCCGTAGGTTCTAAACAATCTCCACAGTCATCAATCATCGCTGTTCCATTTACTTCACCCAAACAATCGGTGCATGAAGCATTAAACATAGGATCTGTTGGTTCTAAACACTCCCCGCAGTCATCCAATACTGCTGTTCCATTTACTACACCCAAACAATCGGTGCATGAAGCGTTAAACAAAGGATCTGCAGGTTCCAAACATTCTCCACAGTCATCAATCACCGCTG
>JBELIG010000267.1:0-3950 GCA_042091035.1 Sphingobacteriales bacterium
TCAACAAAAGAGGTGTATTATCGTTATCTAAACAGCAACTATTTACATAAGAAAGCCCTTCATAATGAAGGGCTTTTTTCTGTCTATTGTATTATAATCTTTTTATTTATCTCCAGTTCTTTATTCCTAGCGGTGAGAATATATACACCTTTTTTAAGTTCTGAACAGTCAATCTGAGATTCTTGCTCCAAATCACCAAACTGAAGTATCTGTCTTCCTGTAAGGTCTTTTATCTCTATAAAATAGCTATCATCCATTCTTAAATTGAACAATCCATTTCCTGGATTAGGATATACACGGAAGAGGGAGCTTGTTGGAATCTCACTAACATTTACAGGTTCTGCCAATAGTGGGAATATCACATCATCTACCCAAACTGCATCATCTCCTGAACTTACAGTAAAATCTTTGACATAGGACCAACGTAAATCGTATTGTCCTACATTTAATGGGAAGGAGTAGCTTGACCAAGGAATTTCGCCAGACCAAGAACCTACTTCAAAATCATTAATATAAAACCTCAAAAAATCATAATCTTCTTCTGTACTAACCCTTGAGTTAAAGATTAGATCTCCAGCCTCGACAACGTCAATACTGATTGTCATTTCTGACATCTGCTCGTCATCGATATTACCAGAACGCAAAGAAGATGTTCCTGAAACGCTATTTGTGTAATCCGTATACCAAGGATATAATCCGTCAGAAATATATTCTGCGATATAGTCCTCATCTTCAAAATCTTCTAAATTTAGATTTACGCTCAGGTCAAATGCAATTGCATCTGAGTAATATCCTGATTCGCTAGAAAAATCAAAGTTAACCTTGTGATTTAGTGGAACAGATGCATCTGCGCTAACATCAAACTCTAAACTAATCAGATCGCCATTAGCAAGCGTATTGGAAACAATTGATGCTTCATCAATTGTAATATATGGAGAGTCTTCAGTGAGTAAGTGATTAACTGTGTAAAGGTCTGCACTTCCTGCATTTTCTACTTCGATAGAAATAGTAACCGTTTCTCCAGCATCAAACCTACCATTAGATTGAATACTTGCATCATCACTCATTACATATGACTCATCAATATCTAATTTTGGAGCATGAAGTGTTATTGATGCATAAGAATACCATACATCTACGCCATCCGTGATCTCAATCTCAAATTGGACAGCTTCCCCGTCTTCTATATACTCATTTACTTCAAAACTAAAGGCATCAGTTACTATGGTATTGGTACCCTGTATTAAGCTAGGAATAGATGGGATAGTGCCATTTAGCATGACAACATCAGTTGAAGTAGTTGTTACTTCAGCACTCAAACCATCCGCATCAGCTAGCCCAACATTTGAAAAATCAAGATCTACACTTACTTCTTCCGAATAATCAGCAAGACCATTATCATTTCCATTTGCGTCGTTTACATAATTGATACTTGATATCATATATACCCCTGCATCTACTGTTACTGAAACCTCAGCCTGATAAGGGATGTGATTATAAGCTGTACCTGTAAGCATAAATGTAATTGGACCAGCTATGTTATTCAACTCTAGATTCAGCAAGCCGTTTTCAACAGTTCCAACCCCAAGGATATTGCCCTCATAACTTGCAGCTATTGTTGCACCTTCTACTTCGCAAGCAATCGAAATATTCCCTGCATTGATAGAAACAAAAGGAGCATGATTCGCGACTAGTTGCTGCGGCATTGCTGTTCTAAGCACTACCGATGGATCTCCAAAAATATTCCAAGTATCAGCCATATTTATACCTCCACCTTCATAAGCATCAATCATTGAGGCCATTCCCATTAATGATACCCCACCGATTGTGTGTCGGGTTGGGTAAAGCGCATTCTCCGTAAGAATATTCGTCATTTCATCTTGTCCTTCCATTGGAGGAGCCCAAGATTGTAAGATTGATGAAAAAACACCTCCTATTCCTCCAGTAGGAAGTCCAGTGCTGTTGTCCGTAGCACGAATCCATGCATCACCAAGACAAGGCCCAGCTCCAAAGTCATTCTGGAAATCACCTACACAACATGCAACTGCAACTAAGTAAGGATAACGGCCATTATTAGTCTGTTGATCAACCGCATTGATATCATATCCTCCCGTCGAAAGGGAAGTATGACCGCCATGACCCGTATAATTTAAAAATGATACACCATTATCAATATGATCAATCAGCGATTGTGTGGAAGGTCCTCCATCTAAATCTGCTGAAGGTTCACCAACGGTAGGAGAAGCCTGTGCATTAGATCCTTGATAACATTCAAAAATTTCTGTAAAATTATAATCAAGCATCTGGATTTTTAGATTATTCAAATGCTCATAATCATATTCGCCATCATCACCAGGACCTTCATTTGACCCAAGTCCAATAGCCCTGCTCATCCAATCAACTTCCGTATTCGGATTGATCTCATACTCCAAAGTTCGATCAACCATAGTTCGAATGTGTTCAACACCCTCGCCATTGAATCGACCAACAAATATATCCGCATAATGATCATCTCCATCTAAGTAAGAATAGCAGTGGTCACAAGCATTATTATTTGAAGTTTGTATCGTTGGTATTGCGTTCTCATCACCTACCAGCAAAACATATGCCAGGTTGTTGTTGTCATAATATTCTTGGATATACGCCAAAAGGTCCTCAGGATTATCACCGATTTCTGCAACGTCAATCAATGTAGTCTCTATTCCTTTTTGAATCTTCCAATCCACCAAATCTTCAACAGTTTCCATGTAGTCAGCAGCACTTATCACAAGCATTGAACCAACCTCAGAGATAGGATCATAACGAGCTTCGAGATTACTGTAATTCAAAAAGCGCTTAGCAAGTATCTCCTGCTGTCCTTTTGATATTGACTTTATATTCGACTGTGCTTGCTCATCAATGATTTCGACTGTAAAGGATGTGCTTACACGTAGTGTTTTATTTGCAGCATCATACTGTACTGGATTCAACCAAAGGGTTTGTCCAGATACACCTCGCATCCTGTAGGATGAAGACAAACCAGCCAATTGCTCTGGATATAAGCCTGATTCATTATAAATCTTCCCATAATTCAGCTCTACTGTAGCAGGATCTGTATCCCTATACAAATTACCTTTAGAAGGAAGAACATCCACATCATTTAATTCAAGGTATGCAACATCCTTGATTTTCACGATAGCAGATTCATTGCCTTGCAATAAGATATTTTCTGAAAGTCTAAACATTTCAGGGTAACCCTTTTTAAGGATTGGTGTACCATCTGTTAAGAATGGTGTTATAAGACTTTGTTCATTCCAATCTAATGCCTCTAGATTGGCTTCATCAATAGTTACAGCTAAGACTGTCTTGGTCTGAGTTTGACTTAAGACACTAATCTGAACATCTAAACCCTGAGCGAGCAATAGATTTGAACAAAAAACTAATAGTAGTAGAAAAATATTTTTCATAACAATATTTTATTGTATACGTATGAGCGGAATAATCTTGGTTTCTGATTTCGTCTCAAAAAGAACGAACATGCGATCATCTATTAAGTCCGGTGGACTAATTTGTCTTTTCTCTAATCCTGTAAGTTTACCCATAAAGTATTTTCGCCCCTTACTGTCGATAAAACTTACCCTAGCGTCATATACAAATGGATTCTCTAAAATCAAGTAGTCCTGAAATGGATTAGGATATGCATAAGATACAGCATCATCCAAAGGATTTAGAACATTTGTAAAATTCTTTGTTAAAAATGTAAATATGAGTGGCTGAACGGATTGAGATAAAATATCCGTCTCCTTAAGCTCTAAGTCAACTCTACCAAACCCATCCACAAAGTAAGGATTCACCTCAAAGCGGATATAAACAGAATCCGAGGGAGCAATGCCGTACATATCGGCACTATCCGGCAGAACACCATAACAAAATACATTATCACAAATGGTAACATACCAATCAGAAGACAA
>JBELIG010000034.1:0-7164 GCA_042091035.1 Sphingobacteriales bacterium
TCTTGTTCAATTGCATAGTCTGCAATGGTTCGACCTAATTCTTTTACATTTTGAACTGGATACTTAGTATATCGCTTAAGACCCATTAGCATCGTTTTTAGCAAATCACCACCGGCAAATGACCCAAGAGCATCTGCAGCATTTTTCTGCATGCTACTGGTCTTATCATGGATAAGGATTTTTAGCATTGCATCCGAAACTTCCTGTGGTACTTTAGTTTCCATGCCTGAAAGCTTGTCTACTCTTAGTAAAGTGGATTCAACTAAAAATACATCAATTAGCATGTCTGCTACATTGGTAATAATCTCTTGCTCATTTTTTAGATCCAATTCACCATCCATTTGCATTTTAGCCGCAGCACCTGCAACCATCAATACTAATTTCTTGAAATCTTTTAATGCTTTATATTCTTTACCGTATGTCCCCGTTGGAAGATCCATGCTAGGCATAGAGGATAATTCTTTTTGAACTTCCCAGGCTGGACTTACAATATCAAGACGACCTTTCATAGCTCGCTTGAGCAGCATGTCTACACTAAGTAGTCTGTTTATTTCATTTGTTCCTTCAAAAATTCTGTTTATTCTTGCATCTCTGTATGCTCTTGCAGCAGTTCCTTCCTCCGAGTAACCCATACCTCCATGGATCTGAAGTGTTTCATCTACCACAAAGTCTAATGCTTCTGATCCTACAACTTTCAGGATAGCGCACTCAATAGCATATTCGTCAGCAGCCTTTAGTTTTGCTGATGCGAAATCTTCTCCTGCAGCTCTAAGCTCAGTCTTTTTCGATTGCATCAGTTGAGAGGTACGATATTGAGCAGATTCTGCAGCAAATATGTGAACAGCCTGCTGAGCCAATTTACGTTTGATCGCTCCAAAGCTTGATATAGGCACCTTGAACTGGTGACGTTCGTTAGCATATTTTATTCCAGAATTAAAAGATCCTTTAGCACCTCCGATACACATAGCACCCAATTTAAATCTTCCGTCATTAAGGGCATTAAATGCGATCAGGTGTCCTTTCCCAACTTCACCCAATACATTTTCTGTTGGCACTTTTACGTTTTCAAGAAATATCTGACGTGTCGAAGATCCTTTGATACCAAGTTTTTCTTCTTCTGCTCCAAGTGTAAAACCTTCTAATTCTCTCTCAACTATAAATCCAGTGAATTTATCCCCATCAATTTGAGCAAATACGATAAAGATATCTGCAAACCCTGCATTAGTAATCCACATTTTTTGTCCATTTAGGATGTAATGCGTTCCTTCTGCATTCAACTCTGCTTTGGTTTTGGCCGCAAGTGCGTCAGAGCCAGAAGAAGGTTCTGTAAGGCAGTAAGATGCCTTGAGTTGTCCCGAAATAAGTCCAGGAAGATACTTGCTCTTTTGAGCTTCAGTACCAAAATAAAGTATAGGCAACATCCCTATACCTGTATGTGCTGCGTATGCAACAATCCAAGATCCACCGGGTCCGAATGTTTCACAAATAAGTGTATTTGTATTTGTATCCATTTCCATACCACCATAGATTTCTGGCATATGTGATCCTAGGATTCCCAGTTCAGCAGCTTTTTCAAGCAGTTGCACAGAGTAATTACCTTCCTGCTTTTCAATTTGTGGACGAAGGGGATCTATTTCATTCTTTATGAAGTCTTGGACCATGGCTTTTACCATGCGTTGTTCTTCATTAAAATCCTCTGGTATAAAGGTTTGATTCGCAGGTGTGTCTTTGATTAAAAAAGCACCTCCTGGTAGGACATTGGTTTTTGAAACTGTATCTTGCATATCTATAAGGATTTTATTTCTAGCGAATTTTCGCTATCAATATATGGAGTTATTTTTATTAATGAAATAGTATGTCATTTTTTTTTGCGAAAATTCGCTAGAAATGTCTTTTTACACTATCAATAACAAATAAATATCTGTTTATGGCTTCGATTTTGGTGTTTTGTGGGTCGGCCAAAGGTCAAAACCCTGCATTTGAAAAAGCTGGTCGAGATCTAGGTAAGTTGATCGGTAACAATGGACATGCTCTTATAACTGGGGGAGGAGCTGTCGGATTGATGGGTGTTGTAGCAGATTCAGCTATGGAACATGGAGCTCATGTTACAGGAATTATTCCTGCTTTGCTGGAAGACAGAGAAGTAGGTCATACCCAGCTTCAAGAGTTGATTGTGGTGGATGATATGCATAAGCGTAAGGCTTTAATGTATGAGAAGTGTGATCTTGCAGTTGTATTACCAGGAGGTGTGGGAACAATGGATGAGTGTTTTGAGTTTTTATGTTGGCAGCGTATTCGTATTCATGATAAGCCATTAGGTATTTTAAACGTGGATGGTTTGTATGATGGTTTGAAACAATTAATGGATGCCATGTCAGGTGAAGGATTTCTTGGGGACCCTAAAAGAATGGATTTTTACATGCACGAAGACCTAGAAAGTCTAGCTAAGTCCTTAAAAATCTAATAGAAGTGTCAAGAAAATACTTTGAATGACATCCTTGTAACAAATAGTAGTTTTTCACGTAGAATGTTATTAATTTTGCGACATTAATTAAATAAAGCATAGAAAATGCAAAAAACAGAATCCAAAGTAAATTATAAGGTAAAGGATATTTCCCTTTCCGACTGGGGTAGAAAAGAGATTCAATTAGCAGAGGCAGAAATGCCGGGTCTTATGAGCATCCGTGAAGAGTATGGTGATTCTAAGCCACTTGCAGGAGCTCGTATCGCTGGTTGTCTTCACATGACTATTCAAACAGCTGTGCTTATAGAAACTCTTGTTGACCTAGGTGCTGAAGTTACTTGGTCTTCTTGTAATATTTTCTCAACTCAGGATCATGCTGCTGCTGCAATAGCTGCTGCAAATGTGCCTGTATTCGCTTGGAAGGGTATGAATGAGGAAGAGTTCGACTGGGCTATCGAGCAGACACTGTTTGCTTTTGAAGGTGGTAAGCCCTTGAACATGATCCTTGATGATGGAGGTGATTTGACGAATATGGTTCTAGATAGATATCCTGAATTAGTAGCAGATATTAAAGGATTGTCTGAAGAGACAACTACAGGTGTTCACCGTCTTTATGAGCGTATGAAGAACGGAACACTTCCAATGCCTGCAATCAATGTAAATGATTCAGTTACAAAATCTAAGTTTGATAATAAATATGGCTGTAAAGAGTCATGTGTAGATGCGATTCGTCGTGCTACAGATGTAATGATGGCCGGGAAGGTAGCAGTAGTTGCTGGATATGGTGATGTTGGTAAAGGTTCTGCTGCTTCATTGCAGGGTGCAGGTTGCCGCGTTATCGTAACAGAAATCGATCCAATTTGTGCGCTTCAGGCTGCAATGGACGGATTCCAAGTTGCAAAAATGGAGAACGCTATTAAGGATGCCAACATTGTTGTTACAGCAACAGGTAATAAGGACATTCTTATTGAAAAGCATTTCCGTAACATGAAAGATAAAACCATCGTATGTAATATCGGTCACTTTGATAATGAAATCGATATGGCATGGTTGAATGGAGCATTTGGTGCTGATAAAGTAGAGATCAAGCCTCAAGTGGATATGTATAATGTTGATGGTAAAGATATCATCGTTCTTGCAGAAGGTAGATTAGTGAATCTAGGTTGTGCTACAGGACACCCATCATTTGTAATGTCAAATTCATTCTCTAACCAAACTTTAGCTCAGCTAGAACTTTGGAAGAATGGATCTGCTTATGAGAATAAAGTTTATATGCTTCCTAAGCATCTAGATGAGAAAGTAGCAAAGCTTCACCTTGCAAAAATTGGTGTTGAGCTTGAAGAGCTTTCAAAAGATCAAGCAGATTACATAGGTGTTCAAAAAGAAGGGCCATTTAAGCCTGAATATTACAGATATTAATTAATATTGATATATTAGCCCTGTGGTTTTAATCACAGGGCTTTTTTTATGGATTAACTTTCTTGGACTATGAATGAATTCGAAGACATCACAAAAACTGAGTGGTTAGAAAAGGTGCTTAAAGATCTTAAGGGTAAGTCTCTTGAGTCCTTGAGCTGGGATATATCTGAAGACTTGAATATCAGCCCTTTTTCACATGCAACAGATCGTGATTCGAATCATTTGCCTATTGGTTCAAAGAGCAATAACAATTGGCGTATAGGTCAAGAGTTCTATGTTGATGAATCTAATGTTGATGCCCAGAATTCAGCTATACTTCGTGCTCTTGACAATGGTATAGAATCACCAAAGATTATTATTGATAGCGTACTAAGTGTTGAAGAAATCGAACGATTATTCAAATCAGTAAATATCTCCTATATAGCTGTATATTTTGCTGGTCTCAAAAGTTTTGAAGATTGGACAAGTTTATTGAAGAACTATGCCCTTACCGCGAATAAAATGAATATCCAGTCGGATAAGTTTTTTGGTGGTTTTCATATGGATATGGATTGGGTGAACTATTCAACAGTTGACTTTGAGGAGATGGCTGAATTTGAAGAGTTATATAGCTCGATTTTTCCACGATATAGATGTTTTTATGTGGATGGTACAAGATTCTATAAAGGAGATTCTCAGGTGATAGAGGAGTTGGCTCAATTGACATATTATGTAGCTTCTTGCTATCAGGGGATGTTTGATATAGGCTATAATGCTCTGCAAATTTCTAAGAAATTTCAGATAGGGTTCTCTATAGGAAATTCTTACCTCTTGGAGATAGCAAAGATCCGAGCACTTAAAGTCCTTTTGGCAAATATCTCAGAGGCTTTAAATCCAGGACACAAGGAGATCCCATGTTTTGATTGTTACATATCAGCAGATTCTTATAAATCCAATGAAACGGAGAGTAATAAAATAAGGGGCACAATATCTGCAATGGCAGCAGTGATTGGTGCTGTAGGGCGTATGACTATTCCTTCTTCAGATCATAGGTCTGAAAAGAAGGATACTTCATTTAATAGTCGCATGGCAACCAATATACAACAGGTGATCAAGTTGGAAACTAAAATGCATGCCACCTCAGACCCAGCAGCGGGATCCTATTATATTGAGCAACTTACAGAAGAGCTTGCATTAAAAGCATGGAAGCGATTTCTTGAACTTATGCCCAAAGATTAATCATCATCCAAATCCATTTTTTCGGTGATCTTCTTTACAAGTCTATACTTGGATAGAAATATCTTTGCTATAACACGTACTACTGTATAAGTTGGTATAGCAAGTATCATACCCGGTATTCCAGCAAGTTGAGCACCAACCAATATGATCAGAAATATTTCTAATGGATGTGCTTTGACACTGTTGGAAAAGATAAAAGGCTGAAGGAGGAAATTATCCAGCATCTGCATACAACCAAATACAAAGACAACCTTGCCTATTAGTGGCAACATTTCTGAATAAAAAGACAAATCAAGGTTCGAGGAAATAGTAATCAATACACCAAAGGCCGCACCAATTAATGGGCCTAGGTAGGGGATTACATTGATTAAAGCTGCAAAAATTGCAATCAAAAGCGCATTTTTTACCCCAAGAATGGATAGCCCAATGGATACAAATATTGTAATTAAACTGATCTGAATAAGGATACCCGTAAAGTATCTCGAAAGCATTTCAGTGATATCTTCCACCGCTTCTCGAATCCTTGCCTCGTAAATGTTTGGAAGAATTAGAACAATGAAATTTGTTAGAATATCATTATCTCTTAAAAAGAAGAAGGTAATGAAAATGATAGAGAAGATACCGATTAGGAGATTACCTGCCAAGGATATGATAGAGGTAAATGCTCCAAAAATATTCAGACTTGCATCCTCCGTGCTGATTACTTCAAAATCAGAAAGTTTATTCACTAATTCCTGATTAGATAGGGTGTCTGAAACTAAACCATTTCCTTTAAGCCAGTCATTTGCCTGCGAAAGTGGAACGTTGAGGGCCTCTGTAATGTCATCCCTTTTGACCTCCGTAAGATTTTGAGCTTGATCAACGACTAGAGGAACAAATAAAGTAACAATAACTCCTAGGAGTATAAAATAACTGAACAGGGTCAGGATCGCTGCTATATTAGGCCCAGCTTTCCATTTCTTCCCGATTCTAACATATTTCTGGAAAAAACGCATCAGTGGCTGACCAATCATAGCGAGGAGCCATCCAATAATCAAGTACATCAATAAATCACTGAAATAGTATGCAATTAGGCCAAAGATTAGAAGCCCTATAACTATAAAAATGTAACTACGACTAAATTTCATTTGTAATATATTAATTACTGGTTTATGCGTCTTTTATCAATTTAATAACTTTATTTTTCCTAAACGAATTATCTAAAACTTCGGAACAGAAAATAATGTTAAAAATAATACCTTAGTGGAGGCACTTGTTACTTTTGCGAGTCCAATTTAAAAACTTTACTTAATTATATTTCCATGTCAAAAATCGAGGAATTTAATAATTACCGCACCAAAATGAATGAAAAGATACTTGGTAGTGGTTCTATGTTTATGAAGCGTTTCTTTAATCTAGATACTACTGCCTACAAAAGTGGAGCACTGGATAGTAGGACAAAAGAGATGCTTGGTCTTGTTGCCTCCATGGTGCTTCGTTGTGATGATTGTATTAGTTATCACCTGGGCAAATGCTATGAAGAGGGTATAACAAAAGAAGAGGTTTTTGAAATTTTTTCAATTGCAAATCTCGTAGGTGGATCAATTTGTATTCCACATACAAGAAGAGCAGTTGAATATTGGGACGCATTAGAAGAAGAAGGAAAAAGTAATTAAAAGTATGATTTCTACTACCGATCAAAGTTATCTGAACCAATTAAATGATACACAACGTCAAGCTGCAGTTGCAAACGATGGACCTTGCCTTGTTGTAGCTGGTCCAGGTTCTGGAAAAACAAGAGTATTGACCTATCGTATTGCGCATCTTTTACAGTCTGGTGTAAAGCCTTGGGAGATATTGTCCTTGACCTTTACGAATAAGGCTGCTCGGGAGATGAAATCAAGGATTTCAAAAGTTGTGGGGTCTTCAGCAAATGATGTTTGGGCAGGGACGTTTCACTCTATCTTTGCAAAGATCCTTCGTATTGAAGCAGAGAAGATCGGCTATCCAAGTAATTTTACGATCTACGATACGGATGATTCCAAATCTTTGATACGTAGTATTATCAAGGATATGAACCTGAA
>JBELIG010000034.1:7264-21037 GCA_042091035.1 Sphingobacteriales bacterium
ATACGGATGATTCCAAATCTTTGATACGTAGTATTATCAAGGATATGAACCTGAACAAGGATCATTATGCTGTGAATTCTGTTTATTCTAGAATCTCTTCAGCAAAGTCTAATCTTATACCACCCGCATTGTATCTAAAAGATACAGATCTAATGTCGCAGGATCGCAAGCAAAAGCGCCCGTATATGGGAGAGCTTTATAAGCAATACATGAACCGCTGTAAGAAAGCTGGGGCGATGGATTTCGATGATCTTTTATACCGATTTTATGAACTGCTTCATAAGAATCCTGATGGTGTGCGCGAAAAGTATCAAAACAAATTTAAATACGTACTCGTTGATGAGTTTCAGGATACCAATCACCTACAATATGAGATCGTTCGTAAATTGGTGATCTATCCCAATAGTTCACACAACATAACGGTTGTTGGTGATGATGCACAGTCAATCTATGCATTTCGAGGAGCAACCATTCAAAATATCCTTGATTTCGAAACTGATTTTAAGAATAAGGGAATAAAAGTTTTTAAGCTTGAGCAGAATTATCGTTCGACAAACCATATTGTAAAGGCCGCTAACGAGGTGATTAGCTTCAACAAAAAGCAAATCAAAAAAACCATCCGATCTGAAAAAGGTGAAGGTGCCCAAATTAAAGTAATTCGAACCGTCACAGATAACGAAGAAGGGAAGCGAGTAGTTGATATTATTCAGGAACAAAAGAATAGATCGCATCTTCATAATTCAGACATCGCAATACTGTATCGTACAAATTCACAATCACGGATATTTGAAGAGTATCTTAGACGTGCTGGAATAAATTACAAAGTCTTTGGGGGACTCTCTTTTTATCAGCGTAAAGAAATAAAGGATCTTGTAGGTTATTTTAGACTTATCGTAAATCCTAAGGACGAAGAGGCACTGAGAAGAGTAATTAATTACCCACGTCGTGCCATCGGTAATTCAACTATGGACAAGATATCCGATATGGCCAAAAGTATGGATTCCAGCCTTTGGGATGCCATTCCTTTTGCACCACTTGCAGGAAAGGCAAGAAGAAGCGTAGATGGCTTTGTGGATATGATTAATAAGTTGAGAAAGCAATTGGATGTCGTGGATGCTTATGAGCTGGCAACTAAGGTCGTTCATTCAGTGGGTATCCAAGACGAGCTAAAAAAGGATACCTCGATAGAGGGACTTTCTCGTATGGAGAATGCATCCGCACTCATGGATGCTATCAAGGAATTTGTGGATAGTGTCGATGATACAGCTGAGGAGACTGCTGATGTTAGTCTTACTTCTTATATCCAAAATATATCTCTGTTGACGGATCAGGATAGTTCTGCAGATAGCGATAATTATGTGACGCTTATGTCTGTGCATTCTGCCAAAGGATTGGAGTTTCCATCCGTACTGGTCGTAGGTATGGAAGAAAATTTGTTCCCATCTTTTATGTCCTCTGATAGTGCAGATGCAGTTGATGAAGAACGCAGACTTTTCTACGTAGCTATTACTCGTGCAGAGTCCTTTTTAACCTTGTCCTATGCTTCTAGTCGATACAAGTTTGGGCAAATGCGCTATAATGAACCTTCAAGATTCTTAAGCGAAATAGACAAGAGTCATTTGGATATGGAAATGAGTTCATTTAATTCTGGAAGCTCAATGTCTAAATTTTCTCAGTCTAAACCTTCAGCTCCGTCTAACTCTGGTGTGAAAGGCTATTTTAAGAAACCAGCCACCTCTCAATTGAAAGTGGATCTTTCTAATTTTAAAGCTTCTCCACCTGCAGCCATTATGGTCGGTCAAAAGGTGCTTCATCAAAAGTTTGGTGCTGGGAAAGTACTATCTATTGATGGCGGTAGAGATAAGCGGGTAGCTACTATTTTCTTCCAAGATGTTGAAAATCCACAGAAGCGACTAATGCTCAATTTTGCGAAGTTGCAGATCCTTAATTAAAAAAGAAGGTGCTCATTGGGCACCTTCTTTTTTCTTGACTTGTTTAAGACATTGTAAGTACTCCATTCAACAAGATAAAGTAAGTTACATTAACTTATTTTATATTAATTATATTCGTATCTATGAGAGTGCTATCAAATGTATTGCTTCCTTTTATTCTAATCACTGTGATTGGAAATATGCTTCATGCTCAGTCGGAGTTTAAAAAAATTGGTTACATACCCTTCTATAAAGTCAAAATGGTTGAATCTTTAGATTTTGAGGGTTTGACACATCTGAATATCGCATTTGCCAATCCTGATGAATATGGTAACCTTCATACAAAGACCTATGATTACGCACCTATTGTCGAAAAGGCCCACAAGCATAATGTAGATGTGTATATTTCTCTAGCAGGTGGTGGTTTAGCAAAGGATCTTAGTGAACAGTGGGAAACCTTAATGAATCCTTCAAATCGCTCTTGGTATATTTCTAAGATTAAAGATTATGTGCTTATAAATGGTTTGCAGGGAGCTGACATGGACCTAGAATGGGGTGATGTCAATAAATATTATAGCGCCTTTGTTCAGGAAATGAAAGATACCTTCGATATATACGAATTGGGACTAACTGCTGCATTACCAGCAGTTAAACGTTTTTCGCCAATTACAGACGAGGCCTTGGATGCTTTTGATTGGATTAATATGATGGTATATGATGCACGCGGTCCCTGGAATCCAGATAACCCTGGTCAGCATTCGTCTATCGATTTTGCACTACAGGCTATAGAGTTTTGGAAAGGACAGGGTGTATCTGCAGATCGACTAGTCTTGGGTGTTCCTTTTTATGGCTATGATTTTTCGGATAGAAAAAAGATTCATTCAGTGCATTATTCTGAACTGATTGAGCAGAGTGCCACAAATGCTTTCCTCGATCAAAAGGGATTGGTTTTTTATAATGGCATCCATACGATTTTGAAAAAACTACGTATTGCATATAGCGAACTTGGAGGGATAATGATGTGGGAGCTAGGACAGGATGCTCCAGATGCCTTTTCTCTGTGGGGGAATATCAAACGAGAACTTTCCTTGTATGAGTCACAAAAAAAAAGAGTACCAGTTACGGTAAAGACTGATCTTTATCCCAATCCTTTTGATAAGGAATTTGTCCTTGAATTAAAAAAGCAGACCTCGGGTTATGCAAGAATTAAAACAGTATCGGGCAAAGTTCTTTACGAAACGGACTTCACAAATAAAAAAATGTTAAATATCAATCCTTTAAATATTCCAAATGGTATATTTGTAATGGAAATTATCGACGAGAAGACAACATATAAATATAAGCTGGTGAAGCAAACCAATTAAAAATCAATAAAATGCCAGATTCTACATCCCCCTCTTTCAATCATGTATTCAGTAAGCAAGTAAACTTTGTTGCTCGATCCTCCGCAGAAAGAAAATTGGAAAACCCCAAAGCTCCAATGGGAGATACTGAGTGGTCAATTTGTAATAAGTTTGGAATCACAGATGTAGAATTCAGAAAATGGAATGACCTACCTTTACAGGGACATGTGACAATACATGCTGGTAATTCATATGTTGTTGGCTGGAAAAAAAAGGATTTTGAAGATAATAAAGAGCCAGAGACTGATATCGACTCAGATCCTTGGGCAGACGCTTTTTCAGATCTACAAGAGCCTGTTCGCATAAATCCACACCCAAATTGGATTTTCAAACAAGATAAGGATGTTTCTAATGGTGCTGGCAGACAAAATAAAAAGCTAGCTCAATATTTGAACCCTTCAATTCCACTTCAGGATTATATAAAGAGTTGGGAGAGACCTCCAGGAATGTCTAGTGGGCATGGGCAGATATTTAGAGATACTAAAGGAATGCGAACAATAGGTTATGGACACTATATTCCTGATGAAGAGTACGCCTTGTGGAAAGACTATGATCCCGAGACTGGAGGGTATAAATTCCTTACTCAACTTGATATGGATGCTCTTTTTAGTAAAGATCTAGAAGAGCGATCTGCTATTCATGTACGCAAGCTTTTGGGCAATCTTAAACTCAGTCAAGGGCAGTTTGATGCAATAGTCGATTTAGTTTTTCATAGAGGCGCAAGCGCTCCTTTGAAATGTGGCTTGTCGGACTATTTACAGCGCACCAGGAATGAAAATAATGATGCTGAAAAGATAAGAGCTTGTTTCCATTACTACGATTTTTGGGACAACAGAAAAACTGGTGGTCGAGAATTTAATGCCGGATTTAAAAAACGTCGCTTACAAGAGTTGGATATGTTTTTCCATGGGCAGTATACCTTACATGTATAAAAAAAGCCTGTTCAACTGAACAGGCTTTTTTTATTGAAAATCTAAAGCTAATTTTTTAATACTTGTGATAAGTTCATCGATATCTTGCTCTGTGCTGAGTGGATTCATAAGCGTTGAGCGCAGATATGTCTTCCCTTCTATGCTTGTCATGACAATATAGAAAGGTCCTTCCTCAATGATTTTCTTCCGGATGGCAGCATTGACAGTATTGTTATGTGCTGTATCCTTACCTCCAACCCATCTATAGCAGATTATATTTGCTTCTGGGCTACACGCCAAGTCCCAATCAACTTCCTTATTAATCTGCGATTCCAAATAACGAGTTAGGTAAATTACTCGGTCAAGATATTGCTCCCAAAGATCAAAACCATAGGTCTCAATGATAGATTGTACTTTAATACTCATCATTAATTTTGTGCATTCAAAGGTCACCTTTGCGCTGTTTTCCCATTCATCTGTATGATCCTCTGACCACAAATAGGATGCATTTTGATCGAATGTTGCATGTGCTAGGCGTCTATCCCTATACATGACAGCGGTAGTCAAGGCAGGAACTAAAAGCATTTTATGAAAATCCATAATCACGGAATCTGCCAATTCAGTTCCTTTAAGCATATAGCTTTGATTTTTGGAAAAAATAAAGGCACCTCCATGTGCAGCATCAACATGGAACCAAAGATCTTTTTCTTGACAAAAAGCTCCGATTGCCGGCAGATCATCGTAAGAGCCAGTTGCGGTGGAGGGGGCAGATGCTACTACACCAATCACAATAATTCCTTTCTTTTGCGCGTCCTCGTAGGCTATTTTCATAGCCTCATTATCCATTTGAAATTTTTCATTAGCCTTAACCTTGATTGCTCCTGCAGCTCCCCACCCCATAATTCGAACGGCCCGATCGACACAGTAATGGGATTGCTCGGAAACTAGAAATGCATAGCTTTTACCTGTCCCTTTTTCCCAGGCATCAGGTACTTTTATTGCCCGTGCTGTAAGTAGAGCAGTAAGGTTTGCTAAGGTACCTCCTGAGGTAAGAAAGCCACCACTCTGTTCACCCAGCCCCATTTTTTTAGCAGTCATTTCGCAGATCTGATATTCTAAGGCATTGGAGGCAGGGCCCATCTCGAAAACACCAGTTCCATTATTTAATAGTGCAGAAAAAAGATCGGCCAGTGCAGCTACCGGCAGGGTAGGGCTCACTTGATGTCCCATATACTTGGGATGTTGCAATTTGGTACTGTTAGCGAGTACCTTTTGGAAAAACGCATTAAGATTTTTGCCCGAATCAGTGGTATCCCATTTTGCAAGTTGATCTTGAGGGTTCGTATTTGGTAGAACCTTGTCATAATCTCTTGATGTGGCTTTTTTTAAGTAATCAGCCAATAGATCAACAAGCTGATATCCTTGTTCTCTAAAGGATTCATGGTCATATGCTTGCTCAAAAATGTTCTTCATTTGCTACTGCGTTTCATTTGAATACAAAAAATGTGATCTTTGAGTTGGAGGAACACCCATTTAAAGATAATATCTGAATGGACTATTTTGTAAAAAATAAGTATTAGCAGCAAAGATTAAGGCAAGACAAAATTTTTATGACTAAAAAGGAACAAGATACCAGGTTTGTAAAGGAAACAGCGTATGCGTTGGGTTTTCAAATGGTAGGAGTATCCAAGGCTGAATTCATGGAAGATGAAGCCAGAAAGTTAGAGCAATGGCTTAACCTTAATTATCATGGCGAAATGGGATATATGGCTAACCACTTCGATAAACGAGTAGATCCTAGCCTTTTGGTTCCAGGTGCGAAATCAGTAGTAAGTCTAATTTATAATTATTTCCCCGAGGAAAAGC
Organism: Sphingobacteriales bacterium; assembly: GCA_042091035.1. Taxonomy (GTDB): domain Bacteria; phylum Bacteroidota; class Bacteroidia; order Chitinophagales; family Saprospiraceae; genus AM-2324. Next base: position 13,376 of record JBELIG010000034.1, read on the forward strand.
AGCATCCTGATGCTCCTCAACTTGCAAAGTATGCATATGGAAAGGATTATCACTATGTCATTAAATATAAACTCAAGGAACTCATGAAGATGATTCAGGCAGAACTTGGGGAAGTCTCTGGGCGCGTATTTGTAGATTCTGCACCTTTGTTAGAAAGAGATCTTGCAAAGCGTGCCGGTCTTGGATGGATTGGTAAGAATACCCTGCTTATTAATCCCAAAAAAGGTTCTTTTTTCTTTCTTGCTGAAGTCGTCATCGACCTTGATTTAGAACCCGATGCACCGATGAAAGACTTTTGTGGAACCTGCACCCGCTGCATTGATGCTTGTCCTACCGAAGCTATCGCTCCTGAGGGATATTTTATGGATGGAAGCAAGTGTATATCTTATTTGACTATTGAATTGAAAGAAAACATCCCTCCTTCATTCAAAGGCAAAATGGAAAATTGGATGTTCGGCTGTGATATATGCCAAGATGTATGCCCATGGAACAGATTTTCAAGTCCGCATTCTGAGCCCGAGTTTAAACCAGCAGATGGGTTGTTGGATATGAAACCGGCAGATTGGGAGGAACTCACTGAAGAAGTCTTTCAGAAAGTTTTTAAGAAGTCAGCAGTTAAGAGAACGAAATTCTCAGGTATTAAAAGAAACCTCGAATTTCTCAAGAAGACGGACTAGTCAACTGGCTTTCGGCTCCATATCATAGATATAGTGAATCCAGAAATCAAATGCCAGATACCCCACCAAGCTAGGATAAGAACCATACCTCCTAAACCATTAAATACCTGTAAGGCTAAGACTAATCCAAGGCCGGAGTTTTGAATGCCAGTTTCGATTGAAATTGCCCGTGCATTTTTCTTACTCAATTTAAAAAGTCTGGGAATCTGATATCCACCAAACAAGGCAAGTCCATTATGTACTAAAACAATCAAGAAGACAACATGCAGATAGTCTTGCATTTTACTGTAGTTATTAACCAAGGCTACGGTAACAAAACCAAGGAATATCAACATAGATATATTGGCAATTGGACGCTTAATCTTTTCAGTCAAATTAGGATACCTATGATTTAGAAACATCCCAATTGAAACTGGAATGAAAATAAGGAAAATAACAGTTTTGACAATCTTCTCCGGATCTACATTTAGGGTTTGAAGTAGTTCTGCTGTGATAGGATTCATTCCAGCCCAAAACGCAAAAGCGACGGGTGTGAGGATAATAGCGGAAGCCGTGGTAAATGAGGTTAACAAAACGGAGAGGGCTGCATTGCCTTTTGATAAGTGAACCATAAAGTTGGAAACAGAACCACCAGGGCAAACGGATACCAATACCATACCAAGAGCAATGGACGCATGTGGCTTAATAAGCATGATCAAAGCTAGGGTCAGTAGCGGCAAGAATATATATTCACTGAGAAGTCCAATTAAAGGAATCTTAGGAGCCCTAAATAGTTGTTTGAAATCTTGGACTTTTATATCTAAGGCAACGCCAAACATCAAAAAGGCAAGTATGATATTTAATACTAAAAGATTACTGTCATCAAAGTTGATAACGATATCATCAATATTGGTCATTTAGAATAATGGTTTTACTCCAATATACAAAAGACCAATGAAAGGACAAGTTTTAGTTCTTGAGCAGTTCGATGAATTCAGCAATTCCTTTTTGCTCATGCAGGATAATATCTTCGATGGATTGATTATTGATATTGGATGATGAAAGATCTTTTCTTTTTACCTCAAATCCATCATAAAGTGTAGAATCCATGAAATTAAAAACACTCCAAGTTTCATTATCATATTCAAGACTAGTTAGGCTTTCTACCCAATCTCCTGAATTTAAATAATGAACTGATCCATGGGGAGTTTGTTCTTTGCGATTTGCAGGTTCGTGAATATGACCGCAGATGACATAATCATAACCTTGCTTGGCTGCAAGCGTTATAGCTAGTTTTTCGAAATCTCCAATATGCTTTACAGCCTTTTTAATACTGCTTTTTAGTTTCTTAGAAAAGGACATTTTTTGTTTTCCTAGTCGCTGTCGTATTTTATTGATCCATCTATTGAGAAGGATTAATAAATCATATCCTTTTCCACCCATTTTTGCCAAAGCGGGGGCTATTCGAATAGATGCATCAAATACATCACCATGGAAAATCCAGTATTTCTTATTGTTTAGCTGAAGGAGTAGTTTATCTCTTAGATGAATATTTCCTAAAGATAAATCAGAAAAGGTGCGCAGTCGATCGTCGTGGTTACCAGTGATGTAGTACACTTTGGTACCACTGGTTGACATCTTAATTATTTTTTGAATCACTTTAAGGTGCGCTTCTGGAAAGTATGTTTTTTTGAATTGCCAAAAGTCTATGAAATCACCATTTATTATCAAAGTTTCCACTTCTATATTGTTAAGGTATACAAGAAGCTCCTCTGCATGACATCCATAAGTTCCTAAGTGGACATCTGAAATAACGACTATTGGGATAGATCTTTTCACTATTATTTTTTGATTAACACAAAGATGCAGCTTGATTGTTAATTGATTGTGAATGGATTGTTATATATGTATAAAATATACTGAAACCAACTAGTACCCTCATTTTGTTAAAAAACAGAACCGAGTGTTTATGGTTTTGTCAAAGTCTTTTAAAAGACCTATATTTAACCATATCGACGCTCCTTTTTTTCCACACAATTTATCTCAGCATGCAAGACTTTATTCACCTTCATTGTCATACGCAATTTTCTCTCCTCGACGGTGCCAGCGACATAGGTACCTTGATGGATAAGGTGAAAGCCGATGGGCAAAAAGGTGTTGCGCTAACGGATCATGGGAATATGTTTGGTGCCTTTAAGTTTGTGGCAGAGGCTGAACGTAGAGATCTAAAGCCGATAATTGGTTGTGAATTTTATTTAGTCGAGGATAGACATCGAAAATCATTTTCTCGGGCAAAGAATGAAAAGGATAAGCGCTATCATCAATTGTTGATGGCGAAAAACCAAAAAGGGTATGAGAACCTGTCCAAGCTTTGTTCTTTAGGTTTCATAGAAGGGCTCTATTCTAAATTTCCAAGGATAGATAAAGAGCTTTTAGATAAATACAGTGAAGGACTTATTGCGACTAGTTGTTGTATCGGAGCAGAGATTCCTCAGGCTTTTATGCATGGCAAGGATGAAAAGGCAGAAGAGTTATGCAAATGGTGGATCGAGCGATTTGGCGAGGATTTTTACATTGAAATTCAAAGGCATCGAGGTTTAGAGAATATTGATGGTCTTGGAATCAGTCAAGAGGATATCAATCAAAAACTTATCGCGCTGGCGAAGAAGTATGATCTCAAGGTGATTTGTACGAATGATTCACATTATGTGGAGGAAGAAGATTGGACACCCCACGATGTACTTCTTTGTGTAAATACAGGCGCTCTTTTAGAAGAAAGTAAACGATTCAAATTTCCGTCTTCGGATTTCTTTATGAAAACCAAAGCTGAGATGAATCAGCTTTTCGGAGATATACCTTCTGCATTGGATAATACCTTGGAGGTTTATGATAAGGTCGATAAGGTGACCCTTATTAGGGATGTATTGTTACCTGCATTCCCCTTGCCTAAGAAATTTAAAACACAGGATGACTTCCTCAGGCACCTAACCTATGAAGGTGCTAGAAAAAGATATAAATCAATAACACCGGAGATTGAAGAGCGATTGAATTTCGAGTTGAAGGTTATTGAGAATTCTGGATATCCGGGATACTTCCTCATTGTTCAGGATTTTACTACTACTGCTCGGGAAATGGGCGTATCTGTTGGGCCTGGTCGTGGATCGGCAGCGGGCTCTGCCGTAGCTTATTGTATTGGGATTACCAATGTAGATCCTATCAAATACGATTTACTTTTTGAGCGTTTCTTGAATCCAGAGCGTGTTTCTCTTCCGGATATTGATATTGATTTTGATGATGAAGGTCGTCAAAAAGTAATTGATTATGTGATCGATAAATACGGTCAGAATCAAGTGGCACAGATCGTGACCTATGGTACTATGGCGGCAAAATCATCTATTCGAGATGTAGGTCGTGTTATGGATATTCCATTGCAAGAGGTTGACCGAGTGGCAAAAGTTTTTCCACAGAACCTAAAAGCTTCTCTAGGAAAGGTTTTGGCAGATGGAGATATAGATGCTAAGCTCAAGGGAGCTATGAATGCGGAGGATGTAGAGAAAGCATATCAGTTTAGGTCTTTAGCGGATGGGCAAGATCAGGTGGGGGAGATGTTGCGCCTTGCGAAGAAACTTGAGGGTTCAGTGCGAAATACAGGAATACATGCCTGTGGAGTTGTAATCACACCAGATGATATCACCAAGTATGTTCCGGTGAAAGTGGATAAGGGGTCCAATATGTTGATTTCCCAGTTCGACAACTCAGTAGCAGAGATAGCAGGATTATTGAAAATGGATTTCTTGGGCTTGAAAACCCTTACTATAATCAAGAATGCGATCAAGATCGTCAAAAAGACTAAAGGAATTGAGATCGATCCGGATGACATTCCGCTTGATGACGAAAAGACCTATGAGCTTTTCCAACGCGGTGCTACGGTAGGTATCTTTCAGTATGAGTCGGCGGGTATGCAAAAGTATATGAAGGAGTTGACGCCTACTACTTTTGAAGATCTAATTGCAATGAATGCTTTGTATCGCCCTGGTCCATTAGAGTATATACCAGAATTCATTAATAGAAAGCATGGTCGTTCACCAATCATCTATGATCTAGATGATATGGAGGAGTATTTAAAAGGTACCTACGGTATTACGGTTTATCAAGAGCAGGTAATGTTGCTGTCTCAAAAGCTTGCCAACTTCACAAAAGGGCAAGCGGATATGCTCCGTAAGGCCATGGGTAAGAAGAAAAAGAAACTTATTGATGAGTTGCATCCACTATTTATTGAAGGTGGAGAGAAGAATGGCCATGATATAAAAAAATTGGAGAAGATTTGGAAAGATTGGGAAGCTTTTGCCTCCTATGCCTTCAATAAATCACACTCTACCTGTTATGCATTTGTTGCTTTTCAGACAGCGTATCTAAAAGCACATCATCCAGCTGAATTTATGGCTGCAGTGCTTACGAACAACAAGAATGACATCTCTAAGGTTACCTTCTTTCTTAAAGAATGTAAGCGCATGGGCTTGATTGTTTTAGGGCCAGATGTCAATGAGAGTTATTCGGATTTTGCCGTAAATCAAGAGGGGCAGATACGCTTTGGATTGAGCGCCCTTAAAGGGGTTGGTGAGGGACCAGTAACAGAAATATTAACAGAGCGAAAAGAAAATGGCGACTTTGTTTCTGTATATGACATGGTCAGAAGGTTAGCTATGGGTTCAGTCAATAAAAGAGTGATGGAGTCTTTGGTCTTAGGCGGAGCATTTGACCGTTTTGAAGACCTACCTCGTTCTATTTATTTTGAGGAGTCTGATAAATATGCAACTTATATGGAGCATCTGTTGAAATACGGAGCTGCTTATAAAAATCAAGTTCAAGAAGCTGTGACTTCTCTATTTGGAGGATCCGATGAGGTGATGATTCCAGAGCCAAAAGTACCTCCACACAATCCTTGGCCACTTATTGAGAAGCTGAATAAAGAAAAGGAAGTTACAGGGATTTATATATCAGGACACCCTTTGGATGATTATAGAGTTGAGATTGATCAATTCACAAACATGGGTCTTGAGCAAGTAATGAACTCAACATCCAGAGATATTAAGGTAGCCGGAATTGTTACTGAAGCGCAGCATCGAATTTCACAAAAAGGTACTGGCTGGGGTAAGTTCGTTATCCAAGATTTTAACGGTTCACTAGAGTTTGTGCTCTTCAAAGAGGATTATCAGAATTTCAAAGCACTCTTGGAGGTTGGTCAAAGTCTTTATTTTAAAGGCTCGATGGAAAAACGTTGGAACAGTGATGAAATGCAGTTTAAAGTGAAAGACGTTTCTATGCTTGAGTCTGTAGGCCAAGACATGACGAACTCTATTAAAATAAATATTGCTGTCGAGCGTTTAACCGATGCGCTTATTGATGAACTTGAAACCTTAGTCAAGTCCAAGCGAGGAAAGCACAAATTACGTTTCCAATTAGTTGACAGTGTCAACAGACAAAAGCTTCAAATGTATTCGAAAGAATATCTTGTAGAAGTGGATAATGATTTTGTGGTCGGCTTGGAAAAATTAGGATTAAAATATAAGATTAATGGCTAGATCCATTTTTATACTATTGCTTATTTGTAGTTGCTCATTTGTAAAAGCACAAGAACAAGAAGTTGTTACTGCGAGCAAGTTTGAAGAGATAGAATTTCTATTTAAAACAGAAACAGACTCTGTTCATGTGATCAACTTTTGGGCAACCTGGTGTGGTCCCTGCGTTGCAGAATTACCTTACTTTAAGGAAGCAAGTGAGACATTTGCAAATCAAGCTGTAAAATTTTCCTTTATCTCAATGGACTTCAAAAATCAGTTTGAGTCTAAATTGCTACCATTTTTAAAGAAAAATCAACTACCAGGTAATCAATTCAACCTTTGGGATATGGATTATAATGCGTGGATTGATAAAGTTAGTCCAGCCTGGTCAGGTGCTATTCCAATCACTGTAATAATGGGTCCAAAGGGAAAACTACTTTCTACCCGTAGCTTTGAAACCAGCGAAGAATTGACTGAATTAATTATAAAATCCCTTGATTAGCAGCTTAATGAGCGATAAGATAATATTTGGCTTTCTTATGCGTTTTAAAACTTGCTAAAGCTAATTGCTGTTAGTACATTGATAATCTGTTAGATTTCAAATACCAATTAATTATGAAAAAGAATTTTCTTATAGTTTTATTCCTAGGTCTTGTCGGTCTTGTATTTAGCTCCTTTGTAGGAGAAGGACTTAGCGTTGGAGATACTGCTCCTGATTTTAAATTGAAAAATATTGATGGGCAAATGATGTCGCTCTCAAACATAGATGATGTGAATGGTTACATTGTTGTTTTTACGTGTAACACATGTCCTTTCTCTGTGAAGTATGAGGATCGCATTATTGAGGCAAATAAAAAATATGCACCAATGGGCTACCCTGTTATTGCAATAAATCCAAATGATGCAAACAGAAGGCCTGGAGATTCTTTTGCTGAGATGAAAGTTCGAGCAAAGGATAAAGGATTTGATTTTCCTTATCTACATGATTCAACTCAGGAAGTAGCCATTGCATATGGTGCAACTCATACACCTCATGTTTATTTGCTTGATAAAGATAGAAAAGTTCAGTATATCGGAGCAATTGATAATAATGCAAATGATGTCGCTGATGCAGATGAATTTTATCTTTCTGATGCAATTTCTGCCTTAAAAGCGGGTGAAAAGCCAAGTCCTGATTTTACGAAAGCCTTGGGATGTACAATAAAATGGAAGTCCACTAATTAAACAAAAAAAGGAGAGCAATTAGCTCTCCTTTTTTTGTTCTGCTATTGCAATGAAATAATCTTCAATTTTTCTGCTATGGATATCAAAGTCTGCATTTAGGTCCTCCTTGATAACCCTGCCCAAGCCACAACCTCTTTTCAAGTCTAAAGGGATTTTTGTGATTTTTAAATCCTGTCTGAACTCAACCTTACCATTTCCATAGGCTTTAAAAAGCGCTTCTT
>JBELIG010000035.1:0-20820 GCA_042091035.1 Sphingobacteriales bacterium
AGGTTTCCAGTAGGTTCATCCGCCAAAATAATTGAAGGATTATTAACCAGAGCTCTAGCAATAGCTACCCGCTGCCTTTGGCCTCCTGACAATTCATTAGGCTTATGTGTAAGTCTATCTCCCAGTCCAACCATCCCAAGAGCATGCTCCGCTTTTTCATTTCTAGTCTTCCGAGAATCCCCTGAATAAACCAAGGGTAAAGCGACATTATCTAAAGCAGAAAGACGTGGAAGTAAATTAAAGGTTTGAAAAACAAACCCAATTTCCTTGTTTCGAACTTCGGCAAGATCAGAATCAGCCATTTCAGACACGTCATTTCTGTTTAAGGAATATGCGCCACTTGTAGGTGTGTCCAAGCAACCAAGAAGATTCATCAAGGTTGACTTACCAGAACCCGAGGGACCCATTAAAGCGACAAATTCATTTTTATCAATATCAAGGGAAACTGTCTTTAGTGCTTCCACTCTCTCCGTACCCATTTGATAGATCTTACTTAGGTCTTTTATTTCAATTAATGCTGACATTCATTATTAGTTTTGCTCCTGCCAAGATAATAATTGATATGTTCTTGAATTAAATATTTAGATAAATCACTTAATTTCTCTGCTTAACTTTTTAGAATATCAAATATAATCTAAATTTGTAGCTGTTTATGATAACTAAAAATACTGGGCGTCTTATGAGCGACATTAAAAACCAAACAAATTTCAATCACATAGCCATTGCTGGAAATATAGGTGCAGGGAAGACTTCACTTTCTAGTAAACTCGCACAATTCTTCAAATGGGACGTGCACTTTGAATCTACAGATGACAACCCATACCTAAGTGATTTCTACCACGACATGCATCGATGGTCTTTCAATCTTCAAGTATACTTCTTACACAGCAGATATAGTCAAATACTAGATATCCAGAAAGGTGATAAAACTGTCATCCAAGACCGCACAATATTTAAAGACGCAAATATCTTTGCCCCGAACCTGTATGAAATGGGGCTAATGGATGGACGTGATTTTGAAAATTACCTAAATCTATTCAAAACCATGTCTCAGCAAGTAAAAGCACCAGACTTGCTAATATATCTGCGTGCATCTACTTCTACCCTAGTCAAACATATTCAAACTCGTGGAAGAGATTATGAAGGAACGATGAGTATAGACTACCTCAAAAGCTTAAATGAACGCTATGAAGAGTGGATCAAAAACTACAAGGAGGGTAATTTGTTAGTAATTGAAGTAGACAATTTAGATTTTGTCAACTCACCTGAAGATTTAGGCTATATTACGAATCGAGTTCAACGTGAACTTCACGGACTATTTTAACAAATGGAGATATATACAGACATCTTGGCATCTTGCCGAGAATCAAACGCTAAGCTTGTAGCAGTATCAAAGACCAAACCAGTAGAGCAAATTAAGGCACTATATGATAAAGGTCAACGTATTTTTGGGGAAAATAAAGTGCAAGAACTTGTTGAAAAACAAGCTCTGCTCCCCAATGATATAGAATGGCATCTTATTGGTCATCTCCAATCTAACAAGGTAAAATACATAGCCTCATTTGTTGATCTAATACATGCTGTAGATAGCATCAAACTGCTTAAGGAAATCAATAAGCAGGCAAAGAAATACGATCGAACAATCGATGTCTTATTGCAAATTAAAATAGCTGAAGAAGACAGTAAATTCGGTATTGAATCAAAAGAAATAGATACTTTTCTAAATGAAATCCAGCAGCTTTCCCTTGAAAATATCCGGATAAAAGGTCTCATGGGAATGGCGACCTTCACAGATAATAAAGCCCAGGTAGAGACTGAATTCAAACTTCTAAAGAGTTTATTTGAAAAACTTAGGAATACAGACCTGATTGATATGGAAGCTTTTAAAGAAACATCTATGGGAATGTCAGGAGACTATAAAATAGCACTAAAGACGGGAAGCACTATGATTAGAATCGGAAGTCTATTGTTCGGAAGTAGAGATTATCCAAAATAAGCTAATCTTCAGGCTCAGTCCTCTCCTCACTCAGTTCAATACTATCTTCTAAAGACTCTATCCGATCTATTAGTTTAGAATAAAAGTCTTCTAGACTAGACTCCCTGATCATTAAATCCATAAATGAGTCTACCTGAGTACTATCCAGGTTATGTTTCGACAGAACCTCTTGATAGTGATAGTTATGCATTGAGTCTTTTTCAAAACCAAAATATTTTGAGCTTGCAGCCTTTGCTACATATATATCTTCCATTACCTCTAACCAAAATAATTCTTCTTCAGCAGAAAGATTATGCTTTTTGATGCAGGCACTAAAAAGAAGAATTAAAAGAAAAAAACTAAAGAAATACCGTTTATCTTTTAGCACCCTTGAACATTTTTGGAAATATAAAATATTCAATACTCCCTTTACGAGCACTCCATTGCTCCCAAGAATCAATATTGCTAACAATTTTCACTAATCCACATGTTGGAACATTAGGAATCTTTTGACCCTCAAATTGATTTGCTATTGCAGTAAATGAAGGGTTGTGCCCAAATAAAGCTACAGATTCAAATGCGGCAGGAAGGGAACGTATAACGTCATGTACATCTCTGCTCATCGAACAATATAAATTTGCTGAATGTAAAACACGATCTGTACCTTCAAAACCGAATTCCTTTGCAAAAAAGTTTGCTGTAGAATTCGCTCTGACTGCTGTGCTGGTTACTATTGCATCAACATCTCCTTCTCTTTCTTTAAAAACAGAAGCCATCATCGGTCCATCTGATAATCCCCTTTTGTTAAGTGGTCTGTCATGATCACGTAAATCTGCATCTTCCCAACTAGATTTAGCATGCCGAATCAAGTAAATTGTTTTCATATACAGGAGCGATTTATTAGCTTAAATAGTTTTTTTGAGCTAGTTCAACAAGTGCCCAGCTCAGCAAATGTACTATTTAAATAATAAGTTTGCAGGAAATATCAAGCTAATTTTAAAAAGCCTTGAATAATGATTTAAACCTTGTTATTTTTAGAGTTTATCAAACTTCCAGATAATAATTCATGACAATTCCAATTAATAACATAGAACACTATTTCGACGAGAACCTAGTTCTCATTGCAGAAAATATATTGGAAAACAAACAAGTTCATGCATTAACTAAGCATGAACAGGGAGTTTGGACAGCTGATGTTCAAGGTTTTGAAGTTGAAGTTCAAATTAAGTCTTCAAAGATTGTTGCATATACCTGCGAATGTCCAAAAGGCAATGAAAGTTGTTCGCATGTTGTAGCAACTATAATGCTTATAAGAAGAAGAATCATTCAAAAAAACCTGGAACAGCAAGAAAAAAAAGAACGCTCATTCATACCAAACAAATTAAATACAACTGCAATTCTTAAGCAAGTTTCAGATGACAACATTCGTGAATTCGTGCGGAATTATGCCAGAACAGACAAAAAGTTTTCTACTGCACTAAAAGCTGCATTCATTCATAAGGTTGATGTGGCGGATGACAACAAGTACTATACTTATTTAAGATCAATCCTTCCAGTTAAAGAATATAAAAACCCAAGCTTCAATAGTGGGAGGAAATTACTAAATGCATATACCACTCTGCTAGATGGTTCAGAAGAATGTTTTGTACTTGGAGAATTCCTTGAAGTATGGCTTTGTGTATCCTCAATTTTAAGTTTTCACTACCCATTGAGCGATAAGCCAAATATCCAAAAACACAACTTTGAACCTCTAATACTAAAAACAATACAAATGCTTTCGAAGGCCTATCTGAATACGAATGCATTAGAACTGAAAGAGAAAATAGAGCTATTTACAATTGAAGAAATACACAAAGTTCACTATCGATTAGACAGCAGTGCTTTTATGTATTGGCTCAAATTACTGTATAAATTCAACAAGCCTGATACCGCCCGAATTTCAACGCTTTGCCAAAAAATACTTTCAAATGGAAGTATTGAACTTCAGAAAAAAGCAGCAATATTTGCTTTATACATTGGTCTCATAAAAAAATGGAAGCAACTCAAAGACTTAAAACAATGGTTAAAGTCTACCTATCTCCCACCAGCTCTCTTGCTTAAGGCAGCTGAAAACTTATACCTGCAAGGCAATGGGAATGATGCAAAATGGTTACTTAAAAACATTAGTACAAAAACCTTAACAACAGAAGAATCTTTGCTTCTGAAACAAGGCTTGTTCGAAACGGAGATCCAGTCCGATCAATATGAGGCTGCAATTAAAATTGGCTTAGAATGCTTCAGGATAAAACCAGAAAAATTATACTTTACGCGTCTTTTTCAAACTCAATCAAGTGCTCAAAAAGAAGAAATAAAATCACTGTTTGTAAAAGAATTAGAAAACATAAGTGATAAGAATGTTAAGGCTAGAATCCAATGTCAACTTTCAATAGCTGATGCCGACATCAGTGAATTGATTGCTACACTCAAGCGATCAAAAGACCTAAACTTATACATTGAGTTTTTAGAGGATATAAGTCTCGATTACCAGTCAAAACATAAAGAGCTTATACAAATTCTATTGAAGGAGTACTTAAAAGAACATTTTGGAGAAAAACCTGCCATAAAAATAAGAGGTCTATTAAAAGAATATAACAAGATAGGAAACAACGAATTGCGAAATGTTACTGAAAATTACATCCAGAAAAATTATGCTTCAAGAAAGACGCTTATCGATGAAATTTTATATTATTGAGCAAAAATCAAGATAAATGAAGATCGCTTTTTGGCAGATAGGGAAGACAAAAGAAAATTATCTAAAATCTGGAGAGGAACAATATGAAAATCGCCTAAAGCATTATCTAAGTTTTGAATCTAAAGTTTTTCCTGATATAAAGAATGCGGGCAAACTAAAACCCATTGATTTAAAGAAAGCAGAAGCTAAGATGATACTTGGCCAAATTCAAAATTCAGATCATCTAATCTTATTGGATGAAAATGGAAAAACCTATACCTCATCAGAATTTGCGTCTTTTAATGAGAAGCTTTTTCATTCAGGCTCAAAAAGAATAATATATCTTGTTGGAGGTGCATTTGGCTTTGACCAAAGTTTGTATGACCGTGCTGATCGAAAAGTAGCCTTATCAAAAATGACCTTTACACATCAAATGGTTCGACTATTTTTCCTAGAGCAACTCTATAGAGCTATGACTATTCTTAAAAATGAACAATACCACAATACCTAAATATGGATACTAATTTCATTATCATAATTTTTACTGTCGCCGTATCAATCTATGTAATCTACAATCCTGAATACAAGTCTCGATTACTGCACTATCCTTATAATGTCAACAAAAATAAAGAATACTACAGATTGATTAGCAATGGATTTATTCATGCAGATTACATCCATTTGTTCTTCAACATGTTTACACTCTACTTTTTTGGAGGTATGGTTGAAGACCTGTTTACCGCTAAATTTGGAATGTGGGGAGATACAATTTTCATACTCTTTTATATTTCAGCTATTGCCTTTTCTTGTCTTCCTTCACAAAGAAAGCACGCTGAAAACCCAGCATATGCTGCGTTAGGAGCCTCAGGTGCTGTTTCATCGGTTTTACTGATTGCCATCATCTTACAGCCTACTATGACTTTATTGATCTATGGAGTATTACCCGTGCCGGCTTGGATATTGGGTATAGGTTATATTTGGTACTCAAATAGAGCCTCAAAACAACAGCAACGATCAAACATCGGACATGATGCTCACTTATATGGCGCCTTCTACGGATGTATAGTCATGGCATTATTATATCCTTCCTCCTACCCAAGAATGATACAAGAAATAATTGCATGGCTACCGATATAGAACTTAAAAACCCTTGGAAAAGGAAGAACTCTAAACTTGTCTATGAAAATCCATGGATACGCGTAAATCATGATGAAGTAATCGATCCAGGCGGTCAAGATGGAATATATGGTAGGGTTCAATTTAAGCATTACGCTGTTGGTATAATCGCCATTGATAAACAACAGAATATATATCTAGTTGGGCAATATAGATATGCTATAGATGCTTACAGCTGGGAAATCCCTGAGGGAGGATGCCACTTGAACCAAGACCCATTAGAGGCAGCAAAAAGAGAATTAAAAGAAGAAACTGGCATCCATGCGAAAGAGTGGCAAGTGCTACAAAAAGTGCATACCTCCAATTCTGTAACAGATGAATTTGGCATAATTTACTTAGCTCAAGATCTGATTTTCGGAGAAGCAGAACCTGAATCCTGCGAAGATCTTAGATTAAAAAAAGTAAAAGTAACACAGGCATTAGATTGGATATTTGATGGGAAAATTACTGACGCAATAAGTGTATGCGGTATTCAAGCATATATCTTGCAAAAGAGTAAAACAGACCTGTAAATAAAAACATCCATTACTAAACCAGCTAGAACAACTACCTAAACTTTAGGCTAATGCACCTTATTTGATGTGTATCAATATAGGATCATTATATTGCTTTGTACATTTTAAGATGTGCTATGCCTACCTCTGTAAATGGTTCTCCTTCTTGAATATAATCCAATCGTTTGTAAAATTTAATAGCAGTATCTCTAGCATTTAAAACGATTTTTGTAAATCCCTTTTCATTACAAAAAACCTCACTCTCCTTAACTAAAATAGACCCTAATCCTTTGGATTGATATTGTTCTGCTACAGCTACTTGACGCATTTTTATTGAACCATTTTCCTTCGGACTCATGACTAGACAAGCAGCAAGATCACCATTGTAAAGCAGGGACAGATGAAAATCCTCATATTCTTTTTCTAAATCCAAGGGATCAAATTCTAGGCCAAGTGGTTTTCTTAGAATTTTGTCTCTTAAACCAATTGATAAATCATACAGTGGCGTTAAAAATTCTATCTCTTGAAAAACAAGCTTATCATTCTGCATAACTATATACGCTGTTACTATTATTTAATGCGGATTTTGCGACATCTAAATTATACCCCTCTAACAAATTCAACTTGCTAAAATAATTGAGGATATGCTCGGTAGGCATATTCCCAGTAAGGTCATCCTTGGCCATAGGGCAGCCACCATAGCCTTTAAAGGCACCATCAAATCTTCTGCATCCGTTTTCATATGCAGCATGTATCTTGGGCTCCCATTCATTGGGCTTAGTATGTAAATGTGCTCCAATTTCTATGTCCGGGTATTTTGAAATAAGCCCGGAGAAAAGATATGCAATACTTTCTGGTGTAGCAACACCTATTGTATCAGACAACTGTAGTATGGAAAATCCATGTTTAGTCAGCTGATCAACCCAATAAGCGACAATTTCTACATTCCAAGGATCCCCATAAGGATTTCCAAAACCCATAGATAGATAAACTACAACTTCCTTGTTAGACTTATCTGCAAGCTCTTTTATTCGGAGTAATCGCCCCATAGAGTCTTCTATACTTGCATTTGTATTTCTAAGCTGAAAGGTTTCAGATATTGAAAAAGGATACCCTAAATATTTTATTTCCTCAAACTCACAAGCTTGGGATGCTCCTCTTGTATTTGCAACTATTGCAAGCAGCTTAGTAGGTGTATCTAGATTCAAACCACTTAGCACTGCAGCTGTATCACGCATTTGCGGAATGGCCTTAGGAGACACAAAACTGCCAAAATCAAGGGTATCAAAACCTACTTTGAGCAACTCATTGAGATAAGTAATTTTGTGTTCTGTCGGGATAAAGTTCTTTATTCCTTGCATTGCATCCCTTGGACATTCAATAATTTTCATCAAGCGCAGATGGTTAATTACAAATTGGTATCAAAAATTTAAACAATAATAGCTTAAAGTAGTTCTCATCGATGTAACTTTGTACAAAATAATAAACGATCAATGCAAAAGTCTATCTTAAGCTTTATTGGATTTCTTTTATTCATAATTGGATTCCTTGCTATTTGTCTTAATCTTATTGGTGGGCAACTAACCTACCTTATGTGGATGAAGGATAGTTTAGGTGCCCAGGCAAGCATAGTAATCCAATTCCTAATGATTGTATTTGGAATAATCCTTGTCATACTCGCCCAAACTAATTTTGGACGTGAGGAACAAAAGGGAGATGCTTAAGCATTCTCCTCCCATAGGCAAGCGATATGAACACAAGTCATAACAGCCTTTTGCATATCTTGCCTACTAACCCATTCATGCTTTGAGTGAAATGCATGTTCTCCAGCAAAAATATTTGGACATGGCAAACCCATAAAGGATAAGCGTGATCCATCAGTACCACCTCGGATACTGGATTTTGAAGGCTCCATACCTGCGCGTCGAATAGCCTCTTCAGCATATTCAACAACTTGTGGATGTTCATCCAAAATCTCCTTCATGTTTCTATACTGCTCTTTGATCTCTATATCAATAGAAGATCCTGGCCATTGACTTAGTGCTTTTGTTGCTGCATCATTCAGTAGACTAGCTTTTTCACTTAATTTTGATGTATCAAAATCTCTTAAGATAAAGCGCAAACTTATCTGCTCAGCTTGTCCACTTATATAGTGAGGGTGCAAGAAGCCAGTGCGTCCCTCGGTGGCTTCAGGAGAAAGATCTTGCGGCAATGCATTCAGAAACGCAGCGGCTACTTTTATAGCGTTGACCAATTTCCCTTTAGCAAATCCTGGGTGTGCACTCACCCCATTTATTGTAACAATAGCGGCATCTGCAGAAAAAGTTTCGTCTTCCAGGGATCCACGCTTCTCGCCGTCGACTGTATATCCGAAATCTGCGTTAAGCTTTTTCATATCAACCTTATCAACTCCTCTCCCAATCTCTTCATCTGGAGTGAAAAGTATTCGTATAGGCCCATGCTTTACGGTAGGATTACTCACAAAAAAGTGAACCATATCCATAATTTCAGCAACACCTGCCTTGTTATCAGCACCAAGCAAGGTTGTCCCACTAGCTGTAATAATATCATTCCCAAATTGATTATCGAGCTTAGGGTGATCACTTAAACGAATTACTTGAGTGGCGTCGTCCGGTAATACTAAGTCTTGCCCTTGATAATTTTCATGAATAATTGGTTTTACATCTTTACCAGAACTATCTGGAGATGTATCTACATGTGAACAAAAACAAATTGTAGGAACCTGTTTATCCGTATTTGAAGGTAAGGTTGCGTATACATAACCATGAGAATCTAGCTCAACATCCTCGATTCCTAGAGCTTTAAGCTCTGAAACAAGTAACCTACTCAAATCCTTCTGTTTCATAGTAGAAGGCTGTGTTGGTGAATGAGGATCAGATTGAGTATCAATCTTTACATAATCAAGAAATCTATCTATTGCTGTAAAATTATAAGCATCAAACATATTAATTCTTTTAAAAACATTAACAGAGCTATTAAACAAAAGTTAAACCAATCACATATACAAATTAAATATTAGGATAACTTCGTTACTTTAGCCGTTCAAACTTGATTACAATAAACTAAATAATATCATAATGAAAAAACTCAAGTCATTATTCTTTGCTTCACTGGCAATATCTTCTGTATTCATTTATTCATCTTGTTCAACAGATGAAACAATTGGAGATGATATAGTGGATGTGGTAAACCCTTCTTTCAACTTTGTAAGCTTAGACCCTTCTGGCTTATTTTCAGGTAATTATCCTACAACAGACTTTGAAGTCTCAGCAGACATCCCAAATATCTATGTTGCAGTTGAGGCTATCGCCGGATCTTCTGACCTGAAGACACTTACAATTCAACTAGATGGTACAAGCCCAGATCTTACAGACCTCTCAATTAGAGATTTGATCACAGGAAATACAATAGTTTCTAACAACCCTCTATTAATTACAGGTGATAACATCAATTCATTTACCCTTGAAATCGGTATAATTAATGATGGTAGTCTAAATTCTAAAACATTAACTCTGATTGTTGAAGATACAGAAGGACTTCAAGAAACACTTAATATCTCATTTAGCAGCTTTGAAGAAATAGAAAATTCTATTGAAGGTGTTTTGTTGAACAGAGCTGGACCAGCAGGTCAGGGAGGACTTGATCTTGACAATGGAGAAAGCACAGGAACAGTTTCTACAAACCCAACAGCAGAATTTGGAGAGATTAAGGATGAAGGTATTGACATCAGTCTTCCAAATGATGAAAACTGGAAATCTCAAATCTCAGCTATGAATGATGCAGAAATCAGAACGCTTTCAACTTCTGTAGAGGGCTATGATTTTGAAGCAGTAACTAGAATCGATGAGATTGTGACTTACTTTGATAATGGTGATGCTCTGCCAAATACTAACTCTGATGGAGAAGCAGTAAGTAATAGTGTTGCTATTGGAGATGTCTTCCTAGTAAATAGAGCAGGTAAAGTTTACCTGATCGAAGTTACAGATGTAATTGCAACAGGAAGTGACAACAATGATGCAATTGAATTTAAGATTAAACATTAATCGATAAAAAAATGGAGTGGTTAATCAACCACTCCATTTTTTATTTAAACACATCTTTAAGATTTATTCCACCCCAAGGACCACTACTCATCATCAGAAAGACTTTATCCTTTTTATCCATATTATCGAGATAATGATGTAGAGCTTTAGGTTCATTAAATACATTGACGGCATTTCCGAAAGCGGCTTCAACCTCACTTTTGACCAACTCCTCCATATTTTTCATTTTTAAAGCATGGGGATCATAGAGAACAATTGCCTCAGCTGCTCCATTAAGTGTATTGAAATACTGAGGCAGGAAATCTTTATTCAAAGAACTGTAAGTATGTAATTCCAAGCAAGCCACCACCTGAGCTTTGTCATAACGCTCTAATACAGCCTTAAGCGTAGCCTTTACCTTCGATGGTGCATGCGCAAAATCAATGAAAACAGTACAATCATTCGCTTCCTCTAATTGTTCCATTCTCTTTGATGGTCCCTTAAAGGTCTTAATAGCCTGAGCAAATGCCTTTACTCCAATTCCCATCTCTTTACACAAATGGAAGGCAGCTTCTAGATTCTGCATATTGTGTGCGCCAAAAATAGGGATAATAACTTTTTCACCGCCAAGATCCACCAAGGTACCTTCCTTTAAGTTTTGGTACTTAAAGCCAGTATATGGAAGCATTTTACCCGCAGGAAATCTTTTAGCAATTGTTTCAAGTTCTTGGTCACCAGAAAAATAATATACCTTAGAAGAAGGTACTGTGGATTCTATGAACAACTCAAATTGCTTAACGTAGAAATCAAAAGTTGGAAATACATTCATATGATCCCATGCAATACCTGTTATGACAGATGCATCTGAATTATAATGCAAGAACTTAGGTCTATCATCTAACGGTGAAGTTAAATACTCATCCCCTTCTATAATTATAAAAGGTGCCTCACTAAGGCGAACCATATTATCAAAACCATCTAATTGTGCACCTACCAAATAATCAAAATCAATAGCACACTCTTTGGCAACATGCATCACTATGGATGTTGTTGAGGTCTTCCCATGAGAACCAGCAATGACGATACGCTTCTTTTCTTTGCTCATCTCTGCCACAAAGGAAGGGAAAGAATAAATTTTTAGATCTAGGCGCTGAGCCTCTAGTAATTCCGGATTATCTGAGCGAGCGTGTTTCCCAACAATTACTGCATCTATACTTTTTGAAATTCGGGATGAATCCCATCCCATTTTCTGCGGTAAAATACCTTTCGATGACAACCTAGATCTTGCGGGATCATAAATCTCATCATCAGAACCTGAAACATCATGTCCATTTGTCTGAAGGGCTAAGGCTAAATTATGCATCACACTACCTCCAATGGCTATAAGGTGTATATTCATATAAGGATTGTTAAATTTGATCTTAAAATAAGATTAAGTCTCAAATATGACTCATTAAAGTTTTAAATTAAGGTATAATAATTTAATTTTGATACAATAAACATTAAGTAAAGATGTTTATTTAGTGGTTATATAATTTAATTAATTCGAAATCATGACACGTAACTCTCTAAAAAAATCAATCAAGCTTTCAGCTTTAGGTATGCTAGTTTTGAGCTTAAGCTCTTGCAATAAAGGTACAGGCTGTCCTACTTGGTCTTTAGAATCAATTATAGAAAATACTTCCTTATTTGTTACAAATATTTTAAGCATCTTCTAAACTTAGAGTTTGTTTAGAAAAAATCCCTGCCTATATTAGTTATATGCAGGGATTTTTTTGTTAAATAAAAAGGCAATGAACGAAATATTCGAGACTGAAGATGGATCAAAAAGCCTAAAATCATTAGATTTTGGCGTTAGTTATCATTCTAAACATGGAGCCGTTCAGGAAACTAAACATGTATTCATAGATGCAGGGCTTGACTTCCGCAATCAATCTAAAAGTCATATCGATTTATTAGACATTGGATTTGGCACAGGCCTAAATGCTCTAATGGCACTTCAATGGGCTCAGCTTAATCAAGTGAAAGTGAACTATGTTGGAATTGAAGCTTATCCAATACATTTAGACACTGCATTATTGATGAGTTATCCTCAAGTGTTGGATGAAAATGATAAACTTGATAGTGTTTTCAGAAGTATGCATGAAGTAGAATCAGGTGTAATATTGGAGCTTGACCCATATTTTAGCTTTGAAAAAAGAATATCTAAATTCGAGACATTAGAAGACAGGAAAGCTTATGATGTAATCTTTTTTGATGCTTTTGCACCTAATGCTCAGCCTGATCTTTGGGAATTGGACATATTGCAGAAAATGTATGATGCATTAAAAGCCAATGGCGTTCTTACAACATATTGTGCTAAAGGACAAGTTAAACGAAATTTAAAAGCTTTGGGCTTTACTATTGAAGCCCTGCCTGGGCCTCCTGGTAAACGTGAAATGACCCGAGCAATAAAACCTTAAAACATGGCTAAAGTGATCTGTAGTGAAACTCTAGACTTTTTCCTCTTTGATGTCTTTGATGCGAATCAAGTATTAGAATTTGATCGTTTCAAAGAATATGACAATACATCTATTGAACTTTTTTTTCAGAGCATTAGAGATATAGCTGAGAATGAACTCCTCCCCATTTATAGTAAAATGGACAAGGAGAAAGCATATTATAAAGATGGGAAAGTACATGTTCTTCCAGAGTTGGGAAAAGCAGTCCGAGCAATTGCAGATTCAGGTATAATAGGTGCCATGGATTCTTTTGAAAACGGGGGCATCCAACTCCCCTACTGCATTACCAATACAGCTTTGTCAATTCTATATGCAGCGAACCCAAACGCAACGCCCTATGCAACACTAACCCAAGGGGCAGCAAACCTAATCTCTGCCTTTGGTAGTCAAGAGTTAAAGGACAAATACTTAGAGAAAATGTTTTCTTGGGAATGGCAAGGCACAATGGCACTTACCGAGCCTGAAGCAGGAAGTTCATTAGCACATATTATCAGCGAAGCCACACTCCTGGACGATGGGAATTATAATATAAAAGGACAAAAGATCTATATTTCAGCAGGTGACCATGATCAGACCGAAAACATTATTCACTTGTTATTGGCAAGAATCAAAGGTGCTCCTAAGGGCACCAAAGGAATTTCACTCTTTGTAGTCCCCAAATTCCTTCCTGAAGATGAAGTACTCAAGGACAACGATGTACTTACCGCTGGCATTTACGGTAAAATGGGGCAAAAAGGATATACTGCAGCGCACCTGATGTTCGGTGAACATGCTAAATGTAAAGGTTATTTAGTCGGAGAAGCTAATAAAGGCTTAAACTATATGTTCCAAATGATGAATGAGGCTCGCATTGGAACTGGTACACTTGCTATGGCAACTGCATCTGCAGCTTATCATTGTTCCCTTAAATACGCTAAGGAGCGTATACAAGGAAGCCATCCTGATAAAAAAGGCACTCAAGTTCCTATCATAGAGCATGCAGATGTAAGAAGAATGCTATTAAGTCAAAAGGCATTTGTAGAAGGATCTATTGGTTTGATTACCTATTGTTCTTTACTCAAGGACATCAGTGAATTTGGGCCAACAGAAAATCGAAAAAACGCCCATTTGCTGCTTGAATTACTCACTCCAGTAGTCAAGTCTTATTGTGCAGAACAAGGATTTCAGTCAGTAAATCTTGCAATGCAAGTCTTAGGAGGTGCAGGCTATACCGACGATTTTCCAATTGAACAATATCTGAGAGATACTAGGGTAAATAGTATTTATGAAGGCACAACAACTATTCACGGAATGGATCTTTTAGGCAGAAAAATACCCTTGGAGAACGGTTTGGCGTTGAAACTATTTCAAAAAGAGATTGAAACGACTCTAAAAGAAGCTTTTGCAATCGAAGAAACAAGAGAAATGGCAGCCTTACTTACTGCTCAGTTGAAAGGTTTCGAAAAGGTCTTACAAAATCATTTTAGAATACTAAAAAAATCAGGTCCTAGACATTTCCTTGCAGATGCAACCTTATTCCTAGAACTGTTTAGCTTAATTACAATAGCTTGGGTCTGGCTAAAAGCTATCGTCAAATTACTAGAAAATAAAGGAGAAAGAAATGAAAAATTCATAAAATCAAAGTTAACAACTGCTAAGTTTTTCTTTGATTACGAACTCATTAAGTCAGCTGGACTAATTCAAAAAATGAGTCAAGAAAAAGATATACTTACTAGTTCAATCGATTCATCAATCTTCGACTAAAGTAGTACCTAATTTGTCTTTTTTGTGAATCAAGAATTCAGCATATGTAGGTTCAAAACGCACAGATCTTGCCCTAACGTTTTGATTATTCAAACGAAGTAAAGCTATATTATTTGAAGTATTCAGGGTGTCTATATCTGCAACAATTGAAAAGTCATTTTCAGTAATTGTCTCATAAGCATCCATAGGAACAATACAGGTTAGATATACGAATTTTGGATAAAAAACCACACTATCAGGAACACCGTACATCTTGATTGGAACATAAATTTTCTTCTCGACAACTTGTTCAACGGGAACTCTCAAACGAACCTTGTCGGTGGTAAGATCAATGGCATAGGGTGCAGATTCCTCAAGCTTTACCATCTCATTTATAGCTTTACTCAAATCACTAAATTGGAGATCAACCAAGGGCCAAGAATTTATATCATTTAAAAGCTGCTCTGGACCACTGATTCCTACAGAATCCGGAATCAGAATAACTGAATCCTGCTTAAGATCGTAACCACTATCAAAATTGAAGGTATAGTTTTCAGTAAGGTGGACTTTCTTCGAAATTCTATTATCAAACTCTAAGTTAATCTGACCATTTTCAAGAAATAATGATTTCAGAGATTTATCTGAGCCAATAATTGTGCTAATCCTACTCTGTAATTCTTCGGCAGTAATGACTGAACGTTGTCTATTGTAGACATCAATGGTTAGGCTACTTCTACTTATTGTATTCAAAGAAAGTAAATCCCAACCCTTTGCTGCTAAAGTAACATTCACGTAATCAGGTGGGCTATATAGAAAGGCATGCCGATCTTCTATATTGTAGTCCAATTTAACATCAATATTGGACTCATAGCTTTTTGAAAGCTTTAAAAATATCCAAAAAAAGAGTGCAATACCTGTAGTGTACAAGTATAGAACACGGTCTTTTTCAATAGACTTAACAATGGAAAGATTTCTAAGCTTCTTCAATAGGTTTTTATTGAATTTAACCATCTTAAGACTATTTATCAAGTAAAAAGATGCAGTTTAAACAACTTAAACTGCATCTTAAATTTTATTTTTTAAAATCTTCTGACAACTGCTTACTAACAGACGAAAGAAGAACTGTAACATAATTCTTTGGACTTATTTCTATTGTTATCGTTTTTTCATCGACCTTCGTCACTTTACCGATCATCCCACCGTTAGTAACCACCTCATCACCTTTTTTCATTTCTTCTAAGAATTTGGCCTGTTCTTTCTTCATCTTTCTATTTGGCAAATAGGTAAAGAAAATCATGAACACCAAAAAAATAATCATGATAAAAACCATGCTTGATCCACTACCGCCAGCAGGACTAGCCTGCAATAAAATAATATCCATTTTTTTAATCTTTTGTTTTTACGAAACCAGTGAAATTTAATATGGTCTTGTTCGGATAAGTATTTGAATAAATTGTAATAGATTTATCCTGCTTACCATATTTATCTTTACTATCAAATTTTATACTTAGTTTAGATTCCATACCAGGCTTTATGGCCTTTTTTTCATATTCTGTAATTGTACAACCGCAGCTTGTATGAACATCTGAAATTAATAGTTCTCCTTGTCCTACATTCTTAAAAATATAATCATAGCTAACTATTTCACCTTGCAAAATAGTATCAAATTCCCATACCGGACTTTCTAGCGCGATAATCGGAAGTACCGTAGAATCAACGCTACCGTCAGGATTTATTGGACTCCTTAGGATTACATTCAGACTATCATCTTCCTTCGTCTTAGAATCGTCCACGCAGGAATAAAAGGAAAAAACCAATGTTAAAAATAAAAAATAGAACTTGAGCATATTTATTCTTTGATAAACAAAGCTAATTTTTTTTTGAGCAACGAGGAATTTATCTTCAAGAATTAAGCATTATAAAGACATGGCAAATAATAAAAAATTAATCTTTCTAACCGGACAAATGGCTTCAGGAAAAAGCTATCTGGGTAAGAAGATATCTGATCAACTCAATTTAAACTTCATTGACACAGACAAATACATTGAAGAAAAACAAAAGAAAAGCATTAATGAAATATTTGAAATATCCGGTGAATCATTCTTCCGTCAATTAGAATTTGAGCTACTCACTGATTTATTAGAGATCCAAAGCCCAACTCTTATAGCGACAGGCGGAGGACTACCATGCTTCAATAACAATGCTGAACGTATGTATGAAAGTGGCCTAGTTATTCATTTGAAACCAGCCAAAGCCCTACTGGAAGAAAATATTTCTAATGGACTAAGCCACAGACCCCTTCTGAAAAATCAAAATACAGAGGTAATTAATTTTTTGGAAAAGCAATATAGCTCGAGAAGTTCCTATTATGAAAAGGCACACATTTTAGTTAGCTTGAAATCAAGAAACGAAGGATACACTCATTTAATAAACAGACTATCCCCTTTTTTTTAAACCGAAGATGTAGATGAAGATTGATATTCCGATAATTAGATTTGATTATACAGTAAGCAATGACCATTACTATGTAGTACAGTCAGTAACTATGGATTGGTATGGGTACTCTCTAGTGTCCTATGAAGATGCAGAAGAACAACTCCTTAAAGGACTTCCAAAGCTCAATGAACAATATTTCGAAGATGAACTGCGATTCATTCTCAATTTAAACAAGGGTTTCAAGTCAGAACTATCCCATATTGAATATAATCCTAGTGTTGAAGATTTCAATACCGCCTTTGATATTCCATATGTCCTATTTGAAATCGATGGTCATTATTTTATTCAAATCATCTTCTTTTTCAAAATGAAACTTTTCCATTTAGGAAAAGAATTAAAAGGATTTGACCATGATCAAATTGAACAACTCCTAAAATCTAAACTCGATAATTTCATAAAGAAAAAAATCTTTGATGAAACCGGTGTATTTGATCCATTAAAAATTAAGAATAAAAACCTACTAACTGAGCTTAAGGGAGATTTCAAAATACAGACCTATGAAATAGGAAGCTTAAAATTCGACTTCAGTAAAAGAGCAAAGCTCACAAAATATACTAAAGACGAAGATTCTGTCAACCTTCTCATGGCATCTAGCCAGGAGCTGAATGGTGATGATGAATTAAAGAAGGTAGCATATTTATTAAATGAAGATTATCCGACGCAATTAAAACCATTCCTTGGACAGCAAGAGATTGTTGAGCAAACATATAACTTATTGAGCAACCCAGAAGGTAGATCCTTTCTTGTTAAAGGACCTGGAGGAAGCGGAAAGCAAAGTTTGGTTCACCAATGCATATACAGGCAGGAAAATTCTAAAGGAGTAACAGAAAAAGATAAAGGATTCCAAATATGGGAAATGGATCCACATGCACTAATTTCCGGAATGTCTATGGTCGGTCAATGGGAAAATAGAATTGAATCTATTCTTCAACATATCATTGCCCACAATGAGGGAAACCAAAGCAGGATAATCCTTCTATTCTCTAATATTGTCGCCTTGATCCAGGGTGGAAAATCCAGTCAAAACTCCTTAAGCTTCAGCAAGGTATTACTGAATTACATCCGTAAAAAAGAGATACAAATTGTTGTATTGTGTACAGAAGAAGAATGGGCAATTGCTAATGAAAAGGATAATGACTTTATTAACTTATTGTTGCCAATTGCCTTACCAAAAATAACATTAGAGCAATGCTTAGACTTGAGTATTGATTTTAAACGCTGGGCAGAAAACCGGTACAATTGTGCGTTCCATCCTCTAGCCCTAAAAACGCTAGTCGATTATGTAAGAAATTATGCAAAGCATGAGGCATTACCTGGCGCATTATTCAATAGAATTAATAGTCTAGCTAAAAAAAGTAAGTTCAACTTAATTACGGCAAAGGATGCAGAATACTTCCTTAACACCTCTAACAGATCTTCATTCCTAAGCAGAGCTATTCATCCAAGCGTCTTTCGCGATCAACTTAAAAAACAGTTGATTGGGCAGCATAAAGCTATCGATACACTCTGCAATGCCTATCAACTAATCAATGCAGGATTTTCCAATTCGGAAAAACCCCTTGGGTCCTTTCTATTTATTGGACCAACTGGAGTTGGTAAAACACAGGCTGCAAAACTCATTGCCAAATTAATTCACGGTAATGAAGACAAACTATTGCGTATAGACCTCAATGAATATGTTGGTTACGATTCTGTAGGAAGATTAATAGGATCGCCTATACATGGCGAAGGAACATTAACAAGAATGGTCCGAAACAATCCACACGGTGTCCTTCTATTGGATGAGGTTGAAAAGGCAAACAAAAATGTAATAAATCTGCTTCTTCAAGTATTGGATGATGCTCGATTAACTGATTACAAAGGCAAGGTAGTCTCATTCTCTAATCTAATAATTGTAATGTCCTCTAATCTTGGAGCAAAGGAGGCAGCTAGTATGATGGGATTCACTAAATCTAAGAGTGAAATGGAAGGGGTTTACCGTAAGGCAGTTTATAGTTTCTTCAAACCCGAATTCATAAACCGAATAGATGAGGTTGTAATCTTTAACAGTTTAAACTTTCAAAACATACTCCAAATTGCAAAACTTCAAATGGCTGATCTATTACTCAGAGAAGGCTTTGTGCGGAGAAATTCAATTTTGAGCGTAGAAGAAAGTGCCCTTGAATGGGTAGCAAAAAGAGGATATGATGATCTTATGGGTGGTAGAGGTTTGAAACGACAAATCGAAAAGGATATTACCGCATTATCAGCCGTAGAATTGGCAAAAATGGATCAACTGAACGCAATCCTATTAAGAGTCTTTTTAGAAAATGAAAAATTGGGAGTAAATATTATTCCTTTCAAATTCAGTAAAGTCCTTAAAGATACCTCTGCTTTGGATTCTAATAATGAGTTAAGCGATATTGAACAAGTTGAATCATTGATGCATGGCTATGAATTGCTAGATGAAAAACTTAGAGCAGAGCGGGAGGATTATGTCTTCGCGGATAAAGAAATTGACGAAGAAAATAATCAAGTACTTCTAACTTTCTATGAACTACAAAACAAACTAATCGAATCTCAAGAGGAATTAAAGAAAATTTTCCTTGAAGTAAAATCAAATCAAAATCTTTACGCTTTCCGTTTAAAGCAAAACAAATTCACATTTACTACCAAACAAAACATTGAAAACCAAGTTAGTCAGTTACTCAAACAAGCTAATGAAGCCCAATTGCTTTTTAAAGACATAGGTAAAGCACATGACTATCATCAATTGAACCAAAAGTATATAGCTTATCAGGCTACATCTTTCGCAGAAGGCCATTTTGAACACTTTTTTATTGATATTAGGTCCGTGCAGTTTGACCAATCGTCTGCTGCTAAGATTCACCTGATTAATTTTTATAAAAAATACCTCTTGAACCTAGGAGCCAACGTATTTGTTCATAAAGAAGATGATTTGATAGAGGTACACAGCTTTGGACTATTTAAATTAATCCTTGCGGAAATTGGTTTGCATGTATTTTATCAAGGCGCAGGAAAAATGTCTTTCTTCAACATAAGTATTTATATGAATGAAGAACAGGAGACTCTTATAGATAAGATTGATTATGAAATAAAACCAGAAATTGTTCGCCTCTACATCATAGACCAATTGATTCTTGACCTGAGGACAAATACCATTGGACCATTTGAACCAAATAGTTTTGAATATCAGTTCCTCAATCATCATCAATTGATCAAGAATAGCAATCAAATTGATCCACTAGAAAAGAATTCTGACTCATATTCAGACTAATTCAAAGTTCTTTTTTGATTTACGTTGTTTTAAAACTAATTTTGGCGCTCAAATAAGAATAGATGGCAACTATAAAGTTTACTTTTGAACATCCAGACCTGGATGATAAGATTTTAGAAAAAGTGGAAGCAGACCAGTCAATACTAGAGATTGCAGAAGACAATGGCATTCACTTAAACCACAATTGTGGGGGTGTTTGTGCATGCAGCACCTGCCATATCTACGTTGAAAAGGGTGAAGACTACCTGGAAGAGATTTCTGACAAAGAAGAAGATTTTATAGATCGGGCAATAAACCCAAGATTAAATTCTAGGCTAGCTTGCCAATGTATACTTCTTGAGGAGGATGTAAGCATTGAGGTTCAGATACCAGATCAATCAAAAATAATAGGACACGAACATTAAAAAATAAAAATATGGCTTTTGA
>JBELIG010000036.1:0-20713 GCA_042091035.1 Sphingobacteriales bacterium
CTTACATGATCATTGAAAAATAAAATAATGTTATCACCCTGATTTGCCCAAGTAAAAGATGCATGGGCATAATCTCCAAGCAGAGGAGTTAGACCCTTCTGTGATTGCGAATGATTCTGACGCTTGACTATTTTTTTTTTCCATTTAACTTCGCCCTCTACATCTAAATACAAGATGTATACATAATCAAAACTATACTCCAGAAACGAGGAAGACACGGATTTTTCTTTCTCTTTTGCAATAAACTTTTCGCCAAGTATAATAAGTCCACCATCAGGTTTGAAAACAAAATCGCGAATTGTTATTGGCAGATAGACAGGCTTACCTCTATTGAATTTTCTCATAAGGGTTTTTACATGATCCTTAGGCATACCTTCTTTAATATATTCTAGATCAAAAAGATTGAACGTGACTACCTGCGGTTCCAAAGTAGAGGTATTAAAACGCATATATGCGATTCCATTTCCTTCTTCAGCTGTGAAGAAAACACCACTCACCAGTAGTTCCTCATTTAGGGTCATTCTTAAACTCAGGCGCCTGGCTCTTCTATGCTCCAAATCAATGGCTTCTGAAAGTCTTTTACGTCCTCTCTTATCAAATTTGTGGATCGTGTGGGCACGTTCTCCTGACAATGACTCCAAAAGCTCAAGCTTCCCTTCGGCATATTGCTCCAATAAGAAAACCTCACCTATTTTATTCACGGTCAAGTCCAAATAAACACTTCGATTACCCGCATCTGGCGTGAAATAAGATTTTTGCCACAGCTTCCTCAGTGATTCATCCAAAACAACCATCTGAATATGCTCTGTTACCAATTTAGGCTCGACTTTCACTTTTTCCTTAACGTAGAAAACCATTAGATTTTCTTCATGAGACTTGACGATACCGTACGATTCATTTTTATTCTTGTCTGCTTTTGTTTCAAACTGGGCAAGAGAGATAGGCTCACCCGATAATTTTAGCATTTCCTGATCTAATTCCTCTGCGTACAACTTAAAGGTATTACCAGAATTATAAATCATATAAAACACGTAGACTTTTCCTCCCCATACTTCTATTCCTCGAAACTCCTTCTGGTCAACAGACCCTTTAGATGGCTCGTAAAACAAATCTGTTTCTACAGATCTACTCCAGTTCAATTGTTCATCAAATAATCTAAACAGGACCTTTTTTTTCTCATTCCATTTGCCATGAGAACTTAATTGTAGAAACTGACCAAATTCAAGTTCTATAAGACTATTTATCTGTGAAGTCCTTTCTATTTCCCCAAAGTCAATATCCATATTAAACTGAGCATTTAATTGCCCCAAAAAGGCCCACAGGAAGGCCAACAAGTAGATTGTTCTTTTCATAAAGGTTTATTGTTTTTGTTCATCCGTGTAAAGAAACAAAAATTCTGAAATTCAAGCTAAATCTGTAAAATGATCTAAAAAAAAAGGCAGCCTGCTCAAACAGACTGCCTTTCCTTTAAAATTCAGAACTAAACCTAGCCACACGTTCCTTTTTCCTGTATCGCCCATAGAAGAGTAGTTCTGTTCGAGAAATATCATAGGCTCTCGCAAAGGCTGGATAGAAGACCACCTTGTTATCTTTGGAGTAGAATAGAATCTCCTTTTCCATTTCACCACGCTGATCCACCGAGACCATACAGAAATTAGATCGCAGAGTTCCTGGAGTCGACCTGACTTCCCTCCTTTTTTCCTTCAAAGACGTATTGTTCACATGATCATTGAAGAACAAACTGATCTTGTCCTTATTGACTGCAAAGGAAAAAGAGGCAAAAGTACACTGACCGAATGCAGGATTAAGTCTGGACAATCCTGTTGTAATAGACTGGCGCTTTAGTACCTTTTCGCCCCAGACCACCTGTCCGTTGGCATCTAGATTAATCAGTATGATATCATTATAGTAGTGCGTATATGAAGTTGTTACCCCATCTTCATTCGTATCTCTGACCCTATAGTATTCTTCCCCAATCAGGATAGCTCCACCATCAGAGCGATAGACCACATCCCTGAACTGAATATTCAGCTCGGAAATTCCTCCACGTTTTGCACGGTTTTTCATACGATTGGTCTTCCCATCATTTTCACCGAAAGTGATAAAGTCTATATCAAATGGATCAAGTTTCTTAGACTCTACCCGCATACCCTGGGTATCAAATCGATAATATACTGTCCCACCTGCTGTCTGGGTACTCAATGCGCGATCGGTATAAAAACCTAATGCCAGCAGATCTTCATTAAAATTGAAGCTAAGATCCAGGTTACTGATTTCCTTATCCCCTTTTTTAATTTCTATACGTCTTCCCTTTTCGCCCGCTGCGTCAAACTTATGAATGTAGAAATTAAAGTCTCGAGTATTTCCATTCAGTGAAATCAAATTTCCCTTCTGGGTACGTTCCAAAAGAAAAGCCTCTCCAGCATTATTAACAGCTACATCCAGATAATTGCTTCGCTCTTTATCTGCTGGCCTCAAGACAGAACGTTGCCAGATTCTGTTCAGGTCCTTATCCAATACAACCATCTCCACATGTTCTGTACGCTTCTTCTCCTTGACCGTTTCCCGGAAATACAAAACAACACGTTCCATATTACGAGAGATATCCATATCCACACGCCCAAAGTCCAGATTGTCCTTTTTATCAAAATCACCGACCAAAATAGATTTCCTGCCCAGACTCAAGGTCTCCGTATCCAATTCTACCGCATACAGAGAAAAGGCAGTCCTGTTCTTCTGAATGGAGTAAAAAATATACACACGCTCATTCAGCACTTCGGCAAAACGATAAACCCTGTCTTTGCTCGCCCAAGATCTACTCACCTGTATCCTAGTCTTAAGCGTTTTTTTTAAATCCAGATTTTCATCCAGGAGTTCGATATTCATCCTTGAAGAGCGAAAAAGGCGAGTCATGAATCTGGATTCATTGGATCTGAACAATAAGGATTCGCCTGAAGGCAATGGCAGCATATTTCTCAATGCTGAACGGCGCTGTTTGCGTAGCTCCGAGAATTCGAATTGATCTGCGACTTGAGCATCTAACTGTACTAGAAAGCCCAACAATAATAAAAGGGAAACAAACTTAAAACGCATATATTTTATTTTGATGAAGATTTCATTTAAAATAAAAATATGCCGTACAAAACACCTCTAAATTGGCGATTATAAAGAAACTTTAACTAATCCTAAACAATTCATTTTTACACCTTTAATGAGCAGTCCAGTAAAAAACCAAACTGAGTATACCCAGCACCTAAAAGAAGCAAGGGCATTGAATTAGAAGTACTAGGAGGATTCCCAGTCCTTTTCATCTTAATATCCTTTTGGACCCCTTTTATCAGAAAATACTCCCCTGCATTCGTAAACCAAAACTATGTACACTTGGTCTAAAAATATTAAATGGTAATAGTTCCATTGGAAAGTCCAAAGCACGCCCATATTGATAATAAGGCTCTATGCTAAGCCCCCAATCCAAGGATCGAAAAAGAGGGATTTGTAAGCCCAATTCACTATCGATGGCATAGCGCAAACCATTAGGAACAAACACCCCATTTTCGAGTATTAGCTTCCTTGCAAACTTATTGCCAACAC
Organism: Sphingobacteriales bacterium; assembly: GCA_042091035.1. Lineage (GTDB taxonomy): Bacteria > Bacteroidota > Bacteroidia > Chitinophagales > Saprospiraceae > AM-2324. The sequence continues at coordinate 3,592 of JBELIG010000036.1, forward strand.
CTAACTTCAGCAATAGAGGTAGCTCCTCTTGTTTACTAAGCCTAATGCCTATAAATATGGGAACATCAAGTCGAATTGCTGAATTTCGTGTGTCTGCACCTAATGATATAAGTCCTGATAATCCAAAAAATGGATCAATTACACCTTCCATCTGGCTACCAACAATTAGAATCTCTGTATTTACAGAATTGGTAGACTCTAAAAAAGGTAAATTTACAAACCAAGTTTTAGCATGCAATCCAGCACCCAATACAAATTGCTCGCCTAAAGGATGCTGATATTCAATGCCCAAAGACTTTTGGGTTCTATCTACAATCTGTCCCACAGGCATTTCTAGAGAAGCATGAATCTGATAAGTAGCTTGCCCCTGAATACCTTCAAGAAATAAGAACAAGCCAATAATACTGAATAAACTATATCGTTTAATGCACATCATTTTTCTTATTGTATTTAAAACTTTCTTTACTCAATGACGATTCTCATCGTTCAATAGTTGGAATAAAAACTCTTTTATAAGATGTCAATCGAAAACCAAAGAAATAATTATGCAGAATTAGCTATTATTTATCATTTTAATCTATGTGAATAGATACTTTAAATCCACAAGCTAGAGTTTAATACCTGAACACAGAATTCCAAATCTAGGGAAAATCATTATCAACCGGAGCACACAGAAGTGTATCCTATTTTAAAATGAGTCCTGGGTACTTCCCCCCTAGCCAGTCTGTACTGGTTTTTGTACCCGGGACTTTTGGCCCCACTCAAAAAAAACACTATAAACAACTAATAAACATGTATTTACAAATGCAAGAAAATAGCAAACAGCCTATATCTATGCACCTAAAGCTTCATTTTAGCCATTTTTAGTCAATGCCGGGTGACACTTAGACTATCATCCAAAGCTTTTAAGGTCCATATTTAGATCAATGAAAATTCCTCTGAAAAAAATCAAAACATAGTGATCGACACATAAGTCGATCACAAAAGAACTGATGTGTGCCCAAATAAAAGCACCCCGGGTATAAAACATACTATTATCGACCTACAAAACAAAAGATGCCTGGGGTCTTTTTCTACACAAAAAAAGAGCAGCCTGTTACAACAGCCTGCTCTTTTAGTTTTTAACAATATGGATCGCTCTAAACGCTGCATATTAAAAGCTCATATCCTTGAATAAAATACACCTTCTAAAACCTACCAAAATTGTTTTTTAGAAAGGATTTCTTTTAGGTCCCCGCATAAAAAAGAGACTTCCTTGCTAATATTTGGCATTAACAATAACAAATATGAATAATAATAAATTGTTATATGCGTTGGAGATATTAGATAAACATTTGACATACAATGTACTTATGTAATCTATGGCTATTTAGCGGTCAAAAAACCATTTGCTCTGGGTCAAAAATGATTCGGGCAATCAAATAAACTCAAAACAATCAATGACCATGTGGATACTCGAGCAGAGACCATAAAAAGGATTTTTGTATTCAATAGAACCGCTACAAGGTCTATCCTATTTAGTGGAGTCCCGGGCAATTGTCCTTTTCAAGGATCAATTTATTTGTCTGGGACTTCTTTAAATAATTCGTATAAAAGCGGCAAAAAAACCCTATCCTACTCCGGTCAAAATCCAAAGAAAAAAAAGTCAAAAGGTCCAATGAAGTAAGCGATATATTCTCTGCCACTTCATCTGATGAAATACTGAGACTTAGATTGAAAAGCTAATCTTTTACCAAATAGCCCGAAGCTTTTAATCTTCCACCGTTTATTTGAATCATGTTTATACATTAGAGTAGCAAAAAATCAACACTCTTATTCTACAAAAACCAAATCAATGAAACTCAATCTCATAGCTCTATTTCTTCTGATTCCCCTTCTAAACAATGGACTTTATGCTCAGTTTGAAACACAAGAATATGCCCAACTAAATGGGGTTGAAAAAATCAAAGCCATAGCTGCAGACTGGAATCTAGATGGCCTAAATGATATTATTTACAGCTCCGAGGACAGCATTGGAAACAGCCTCTACCTAAGCCTCAATGAAGGAAACCGACAGTTTTCCAATTCTACTCTATTGATCGAAAACAGCCTAGCCAGCGCACACAGCTTCCAAATAATGGATTGGGATCAAAATGGACAGCTCGACCTACTAGTTACAGATATTGACAGCCAAAGTATTCGCCTTATGCTTCAAACAACTTCCATGGAATTTGAAAATGTATGGATACCTATCGATCAAGCCAATGGCGTATTGGATATTGACCTTATGGACATAGACAATGATGGAGATCAGGATATAGTCTATGCCAATTATCAAGAATTGACCCTTAGCCTTATTTTGAACACAGGCAATAATACCTTCACAAATCCCTTTATCCTATCTCAAGGCTATTGCGGAAATAATGATCTTCATTTTTTTGATTCGGATAATGATGGAGATCAGGATCTGCTCATGGCCAATTACTGCGATACAAAGGTTCTATTTCTGGAAAACTTAGGTCAAGGTTTTTTTGAAGAACAGAACCTTACTGCGACAACAATGAATGGGAATTTCAATCTTGAGACCCTGGATGTGGATGAAGATGGTAAAGAGGATATTCTGGTAACTGTATGGGATGACGCAGAGGTGGTATGGCTTAAAAACATGGGTAATAATACCTTTACTGATCCATTACCTCTTTTTACACAGAGTACGCCCAATCAACTTATTGCTGCTGATCTAGATAATGACGGTAAAAAGGATCTTATATGCTCTTCCTGGACTGGAGGCGTTCAATGGCTAAAAAATATGGGAACAGGTTCCTTTGAGTGGAAGGAAAATTTGGAGACGGGTTTCGACTTTGTCAGTAGCTTAGACAGCAAGCAAATTGATGAAGATGGGGCTATTGATTTACTAATTGCAGAACGAAACGGAGGTAGCATCACCGTATTTTATAATGAAATAGAACAGATTATAAGCAGCCTTGAATCAGCTGTTGAACAAGCCATTCAATATGCACCAAATCCTTCTTCCGGTTTGGTCCACTTCACGCAATTACAGCAAAACAAAAAGGCATATAGCTTTCACCTTTATGACCTTCAAGGGCAATTACTACAAGAACATAATCTGAAAGAGAAGAATGAACTTCAAATCTATATCCAAGGAACAGGACTATATGTTTTTTCCATACAGTATGAGGATGGATTTAAGACAGGACAGCTCCTTATTTATTAGAAAACCTGCTAGAAGAGAAGTATTTATCTACTCTGCAAGGAAGGAGAAGAATTTATGCTTTAAAAAGCCCATTCTGCTTAAAACATTTAAGAACCTTAATAATTAAATACCTACAGGAATCTTTTTGCGCAGTGATGCCTGCATGGTCTCTATAACATGGTGTTTATTCTCCATTAAGGTATCAATGCCATTGATATTCATTTCAGGCTGAAACTCAAGAACATTATTCCTACTCCACTGAACCAATTCAATAATCACAGGAAGAAGAGCAATACCTTTTTCAGTAAGCCTGTATATGTTCACTCGCTTATTCACTTTGGACTTATGCTTGGTGACCACTTTTTTCTCTTCCAGCATCTTCAACCTACTAGATAGAATATTCGTTGCTATGCCTTCTCCTGATTCAGAAAAGTCCTTAAAGGTCTCTTTCCCAAACATTAACATATCACGCATTATCACCAAAGTCCACTTGTCCCCTACTAAATCTAATGCACAACTAACAGGACAATTTGATCGAAATTCGTTTTTCATATTAAGAATGTGTTAAAATTACTTGCAAAACAAAAGTAATTCACTTTATACTTGCAAAACAAAAGTAATACTATTTATATTTGCATGCAATTAAAATGAAAATAAACCAATCTTATTAAACATGCAACAAAAAGTATTATTAACTGGTATTACCGGTTTCGTTGGCCAACATTGTGCCGTAGAACTATTAAACAAAGGATATGGGGTCAGAGGTTCACTTCGTAACATGAACCGCAAAGAGGAAGTTCTTAAAGGACTCTCAAAAGTAGTTGACTCTGCCGACCAAGTAGAATTCGTAACACTAGACCTAATGAAGGATGAAGGTTGGGATGAAGCTATGCAAGATATTGACTTTGTGTTGCATGTAGCCTCTCCATTTGTAGTGCGTGAACCTAAGGATGAGAACGAATTGATCAAGCCTGCTGTAGAAGGAACACTTCGTGCCCTAAAAGCTGCTCAGAAAGCTGGTGTAAAACGTGTAGTCCTAACCTCTTCTATTGTTTCTATGATGGGCGATGCAAAAGGATATAAGTCCATCAACCAAGACAGTTGGACAGATGTAAACTCGAAAAACATATCAGCCTATATAAAGAGTAAGACCATCGCAGAACGTGAAGCATGGAATTTCATCAACAATCAAACGGGTGAACACCAAGTAGAACTAGCTGTTGTAAACCCAGGACCTATCTACGGACCTACACTTACCGGAAACCTTGCAGGAGAATCTATGAACATGATGTCAGAAATGATTCAAGGAAAAATGCCAGCAGTTCCTCAGGCTTCTTGTTCCATGTCCGATGTTCGTGACATTGCAAAAGTCCACGTATTGGCAATGACAAACGATAAAGCAGCTGGAAAGCGATTTATCACAACTACAGACAAGCCATATGCCTTCAAAGACCTTGCAAAGATCATGAAGGATAATGGTTATGAAAAAGTAAGTACGGCAGAAGCACCTGCATTCATCCTTAAGATTGTTAGTCTTTTCAACAGAGACATGAAAGGTATGCGTGCCTTCTTAGGCAATACAATAGATGCAGACATAAGCCTTACAAAAGAAACATTGGGCTGGGAACCCATTGCGATTGAAAAAACAATTGCAGATACAGCAAAGTCTGTTGAGGCAGCCTTGCTGAATTAAGAATTTGGGATGTTAACTTGGTTAATTTTAGTTTTAAGTGCTGCCGCTTGGCAGCACTTTTTCTTTAATACAGCCGCATACCCAGCTTTAATCCATAATCGAATAGTATATCAGGAGTGGGCAAATCTCGGCTTAAGCGATTCGGATCAATCACTTCATTCCCAAGTCTTCCATATGGCTCTAAATAAAAGCCCACTTTTGAAGCCCGAAAGATTGGAATCTGTAAGCCCAAATTGAATTGTGTCCTGAATTTATAGGATTTTTCCTGAATAGCATCAGATGCCCCATCGTGGGTAAAAAACTGATTTGCAACACCAACTACCCCTGCACGAACGGCAAAAGGCAATGAAGCATGCTTCCCTATCCGATAGGATAACATAATTGGCAAGTCCAGTCTTTTAGTTGAATATCGGTGATAATCTAAGCCCTGCACTACTATACAATCTCCACCAAAACAACACCAACAACCAACAAAACGTCCGTTATTTGCATGGACCATACTGTTCTTCTCTTCACTCAAAAGCCATCCAGCGTAAGTAAGTCCAGCACTTGCAGATAATCGTTGTCCTAAGGTCTTTGTATACTCCAATCCCACACTATTCCCTAAATAATGAGTTTGCCAATAATTCACGCCAAGTCGCTCTGTGTTTTTTCCAAAAGAAAAATCAAGTGAACCTTGTGCGTATGAAGTATTTGCTACAACAAACAGAAGAACAATCATTCGAACATTTAATCGCATAACCTGTGTTTTTTTTAACTGAATTCATTTACAAGACGACCATTACAAAAAAAGGGTTGGCCAATCGGCCAACCCTTTTTTAGAATCATTAGAATTTAAAAGTTCAAACGCATATAACGTTCTGTAGATTTCCAACGCCCAAAAAGTAACAGCTGAGGATTTTCAGAATTCATCTGAACACAAAAATCCGGATATATAACAACCTTGTTCTCACTGTTATTAAATAAAACCTCCTTTTCTATTTTTCCATTAACATCGATAGAAGTTATAGCGGATACAGATTTTATGTTATCCTTAGTATATTTATAATCGTGGCCATCTCTACCGTCGAAATTATCCTTGTGATCATTATATACAAAGTAAATCTTATCGCCAGCTACACAATATGTATAAGAAAGGAATCTAACCCTAGCTAGGCTTATCGCATTACGAGCAACTGCAACCATTGAGGAGCCTCCAGAGATAAATAGTTCTTGTCTCTTGTAGATCTTTTTAGCCCAATCCATCATACCTTTACTATTGATATTAATCACCATAATATCATTATAATTATATTCTGTATTATCATTGGAATCTTCATCCACATAGTATTCCTCTCCTATCAAAAGAATACCGCCATCTGAACGCAGCACAAAATCACGAACTTTTAAGTGTGGCAACTCTACAGTCTTACCTTTATTATCTTTACGTACGGCCTTGCGCTCCACTCGATTTGACTTTCCATCAACTATGAAATCAACTGAGAATTCATCCGTTTGAGTACTCTTTTTAGTCAATCGATCCGAAGTATATCTTGCAAAGTACGTACCGTCTGCACTACTGCCGTTTCTCGCTGCATAAAAACCAGCACAAATCACTTCGTCCTGATCATTGCTTTTGATCATAACATCCTTGATATGATAATCAGGAAGGTCAAGCTCCTTTTCAACAACAAAATCACCTTTAGAATTGAATTTCATCAAAGAGAAGGTGTAATTGATCTTATTACCCAAAACAATACGTTTTCCTTCAAAAACTTTTTTAAGAATAAATACTTCTCCCGTATTGTTTAAGTCAAAGCTCTTGTATTCTTTATAGCCTTCACCCTTTTTATCCAGATATTTCTCCTGCCAAAGAACATCAAGTTCAGTATCCATAACAAGAAATTCCGTGTAGGTATTTCGTTTTCCATCGATCTTTACATACTCCATGAAATAAACTAGAAGTTTAGATCCATCCTGAGAGAGTACAAAGTCAATTGAACCTCGATCTTTTTTACCTTTCTTACTAAAGTCGGCAAGCTTAATTTCCTCCTTTGAAAGTTTCATTTTTTCTAAATCGAGTTCTTTCGCATACAGACGGAAATCCATCTTAGAATCCTGTTTAGAGTAAAAAACAAAGACTCTTCCATTCAATAGTTCTGCAAATTGAAACTGATTATCAGGTGTATTAGTCCACATGTTGAAATACTTGATATCCGTATCCAAAGATTTAACAGGATTTAATCCTTCATCAAGTAATTCAACCTCTAGTTTCTGGCCAGTCACAGATGACATCAAAGTTCCTTTTGTCTTAAAGGCAACTACACGGCCATCTTCCAAAAGTATAGATTTGATCACTTCTGTTTTACCACTTCTGGTTTTTCCTTTTTCTAATTCAAAATCTTGTGCAAAAGTTGCTCCTCCGGACAGGAACAATAGGGTTACTAAAACAATTAGCTTGTTCATAAAAATGATTGGTTAAATAAAATAAATATTATAGTCTAAAATAGATAAAAAATAAAATATATTAAAAAATAAAAGACCCAAGACAGGACTCACTGAGGGCGCAAAAGAGTAGATAAAAAAATAAAATAAATATGTAAATTTTTAAATGTCAAATAAATAACGTATATTATTAAAGCCAACCTAATAAAAAAACTCCTATAAACACAAAAACGTTTTAAGTGCATCCTTCTTACAAAAACATTGTGTTTTCAAACATTCAACTTAATTCTAGAACATATTCATACTGAAATACTTTTTAGTATTACCCAAAAAAAAGTAGACCAATTCAACACCTCTCCTATCGAGAGGTGTTTTTTTTTAACTGTATATACTATTCAATTACTTAATTATAAACTTAGATGAGACTTGTCCTCTTGTAGTACTCAACATTGCGATATACAAGCCTGGAGCTACATTCAAGTCCAAGTCTATTGAATTGAATTGAACAAAAGCATCCTTGTATACAAGTCTACCTTGAGTATCATAAATAGATAAGTCCGCCGCATCGACATTTTCAGACAATGCCAACTGAAAAGAGCCACTACTTGGATTTGGGAAAACGCTTAAATTAATAGCACGATTTGAAATTGCTTTGCTTGAGGTAGTTGGTTCTGGTATAAATCTAAACAACTCATATCCCGTCTCTTCAGTAATCCCTTCAAATAAAAGCCTATCGTCCAGTCTGATAATTGACGCAGGACTCAAGCCAGCAGGACCTTCAACAAAATCATCAATCATGAAGGTACCGCCCACTGTGCCGTCTGTCTGCCACAGTTCGTGTCCGAATGCATCTGTAATACCTCCAAAATATAAAATATCATCGATGATCTTGTATTCATAGTCTACATGTTGATTTTGCGCAAAAGCACCTAAGAAGAAAACTTGCACATCTGCTAACTTGGAAGTAGTTGCGGCAGTTCCTTCTGATACATACAAGGTACTTTCGGCCATTAAATCAAAGCCTCTAAACAAATATTTACCATCTAAATCGCAAACGGGGCTATATGAAACCGTATTTAAACCTCCTGGAGTGGATAAGACAAGATTCGTGCCCTGACTTGTTCCGTCTGAAGCCCAAACATTACAGGCATCATTCCAATACTGCATGAAATAGAAGTGCGAATCAGTTCGCCCTATAGATTTCTCATAAATGCTCTCATCACTTACTATCTCAAAGTCAAATACCTTCCCTGTACCGATCGCTGTACCGTCTGATTTCCAAATAAAGCGTCCATCTGCATCAGAAGCAACGAAATATACAAATCCGTCCATCTCATCAATAATAAAGCTGTCATCCAAAGCATCTAAACCCGCTACATCTTTTAATAACTGGGTGCCATCTGTACTGCCATCAGTAACAAAAAGGCTGTATCCATCGAAAGAAGTTTGAGCATTAAAGAAAGCAAAGCTTCCATTACTAACCACTTTTTCACCAAATCCGGTAGAACTTGTGCCATTATTGATATCTTTTAATAATTGTGTCCCAGCAACAGTTCCATCTGTCACCCAATATTCTCTGCCGTGAACACCATCGTCTGCTTTAAACAAGAGCAAATCATTAAAACTATGATAATCCACATATGAGAAAAAAGAGGGCGCTGAACTTGCAGCACCTGCTGCTATATCAGCAAGCATGAAGGTATTATCTTCTGAACCATCCGTAATCCAATATTCAACGCCTGATTCCGCTGTATAAGCAGCAAAAACAACTTGATCTCCAAATTCATAGAAATAATTCGGGGAGAGGGTAAGACCATTGGGTTCGATCGATTCCATTTCGCCTGTATTCGCATCCGCTACGTAAAGACCTACTGCTTGACCATCATTGCCACAGAAAAAAAGTTTGTCGCCCATACCAAACAGAGGTTCTGGAAAACAAAATCCAAAAACATTCACTGCTGGATTCAAATCATTTAAAAGGACTGTTCCGTCTTCAGTACCGTCCGTTTGCCAAAGTTCTATTCCAAACTCTGGCTCAAAATTGCCATAGGCAACCTTATCACCCCAATAAACTGGTGAAAAAAACAAGGCACTTTCGGCACCTTCTGCTACATCGCGGACAAGTTCAATAGATTGACTAGTTCCGATATTAATACTTATAAAAAACAAAAGTAAACTTAAAATTGAGCGCATATCCATAAAATTTTCAACCTCGAATTCAATTAACTGTGCTAACCTAAAATTGAAAATCTTTAACTACAATTTTATCAAGATCTAAATTCAATAAATGCCCAAAACTATACTTTTGAATAGCTGAAAAACAAAAAAGCACCCGTCGAGGTGCTTCTTCTTTATTATAATTTCAAAATCTTTGTAGTCATTTGCCGGCCTTTATCGGTCTCTAGTCGAAATAGATAGGCACCAGCTAAAAGATCAGACACATCATAACTAAATTGATGGGCACCTTTAGTAAGTCTACGATCAAATATTGTTCGAACCTGTCGGCCACTCATATCTAAAATCCGCGCACTGATCTGCTCATCCAAAGAATCAAAGCTAATCTGTATAGGTCCTTTTGTTGGATTTGGAAAACAATTCAGATTTAAGCCAATTTTTGCCTCTGGCAATATATCCAAAGATGTAGGCGTACAAGGATTAAGTATGGGCATATAGGTAAAGTCACTGTATAACAAGGATTGTACTTCAGACTCATCCACTTCAAACCAATCCATAAGGATAGATCCATAGACATCTCTAAAGTCAAATTGATAAGGAACGCCTTCCTTTGACTCTACGTCAGGACCTATTGGTGTTACCTCTCCCAAAAAACCTGGATTCACACAGTTACCAAAAACAATCAAAGGCGCAGCATTTCCATGATCGGTACCTAAAGAATCATTTGAAATAATCTGACGACCAAATTCCGAAAAAGTCATACCCACAACTCGATCTGACAATCCTAATGCATCAACATCATCTTGAAATGCTTTCATGGCATCTCCTACCTGCTGCATCAAATTGGCATGATTACCTGTAGTAGTATCTCCTTCTTGTACTTGATCCGCATGCGTATCAAAACCACCTAAATTAGCGACATAGACTTTTGTTTGAAGTCCACCAGAGATCAATCGAGCAATATGCTTCATTTGCTCACCCAGCCTTGTCTCTGGATAATCGACCATATTGGCACCACTGTTTGCGGCATCAACAATAATTTCAGAATACTGATTTGTTTGCTGAACAGAGGTCCTCAAAAACTGAAGTTCGTCGCCGTAATAGTTATCTGGCACAAAGGTATCTCCCCCACTCGACAGATCACTCAATTCAAAAGGATCATTGACCACTAAACTAAAATTAGTAATTGCTCCTTGGCAGGTATTTGAAACCGTAGAACCTAAGCTTATAGCGATAGGGTCTGGAAAATCAGTATTGGGATAACCTTCAGGAAAACCAGGGACTTTTTGGTCGAAGAATCTACCCAACCAACCTGATGTCCAATTTTCGTTTGACGGTGAACCAGAGGTCCAAATATCTGAAGATCTGAAGTGCGATCGATTTTGGTCAGGGTAACCTACATCGTGAATAAAATTCACTTTTGCATCATCGTACATACTTTTCACGCCTGTTAGTGATGGATGAAGGGCCATACTATCTCCAAGATCAAGTAAGGTATTCTCTGGCAAATAAATATTAGGCCGATAGTTTGCGAGTTGATCAAATGAATCCATAGGAATCAAAGTCGATAGACCGTCATTACCCCCTACAAGATTGATTAATACCAAAACCCTATCGTTCTCAAAATTTATAGTATTGAATAGTTTTGATTTCGTTATTGTGCTAAGTCCTATCCCATTAAGCATCATTGGAACACCTAAAGAAAGCGAAGAGGACTGCAAAAATTTTCTTCTTTTCATTGTCTTTAATTTTTACATTATTAATAAATGAGCCTCTTAGCTCAGGTAAAACTCAGATAATTTCATCATAGTAGCCAACAGATTTTTGATCTTAGTACTTACTGCATTCGCAAGTTCTTCATCATCAGGATCAGCAATATAATTGGCATATTCAGTCGTCCATTCAAAGTCGGGTAAACCAAAAATCAATGCATCCTTAAGGAACTCTACCTGATTCTCTGTCACGCCATTCGGGAATAACACTAGACCGAGATCTTCAATTAGTTTATTGGGATCATAGGGGTCCGGCAGCTCATCCACTAATGCCAACGGATCTATAGTATTCAAAAAGCCGGCAACATTGAAACCAGTCCAAGCAATACCATCTGTAATATTCTGTTGATATGGAAGTGTCACCGAGTTGATCCAAATCCTGTAATAAGTCGGTTCTTGATAGTAAGCGGGCCATCCGGCAACAGTTGGCATTGAAAATGGAGTCATCTGCAAAGGTGTAAGTGCATTACCCACCAGAAGCATAAAGGAATGTCGTTGAAAAGGGTTTGATGAAAAATTCATTTTCAATCCTTTCATGCCACTGTATATGAAATCCATTGGATTTTTGATCATAACACCCTTATTCAAATCATCGAAGAAATGCTCAGATTGGAGTAAAGCTCTTAAAGCAGGAGCTATATCATAATCATTATCTCTAAGAATCTGAGCCATCGGCTCGATCACATTCTGTTCAATATCTTCATTGATCACATAGTAGACAAAGTAACGATACAGTTTCCTACAGATGAACTTAGATACCTCCTCCTGCTCAAATATCACATCTATCAAATTGGAATACTCTTCAGCTCCAGCATTACTAATACTTGCATTATTGAATTTAGAGGAAAGTGTCTTAGTTGAAGTGTCATGCCTTGAAGTCTGAAAATAGCTTTCAACAGCTTGATCTGGGTCAGTGGTATAGAATCCTCGATCCCGCCAGCCTGTCAATATTTTTGCAATCTCACTGATATCATATTCCGTATAGTTTGTATAATCTCCGGGAGCGATCAAAGGACCTTTGCCAATGGTAAATAGCTCCAATAGTTCTCGTGCGTAGTTTTCATTGGGCGCATTTTTTGTACTCTGATTCCCATTTAGGTAACGAAGCATTGCAGGGTCTACAGTAATAGCTTTTGTAAATTCCTTGAAATTGCCTAAAGCATTTTCGTGAAGGGTTTTTACATATTTGTAGACAAACTTAGGATCAGCTATTTCTGAAATAACAAAATGATTGTGCCAAAAAATAATCAACTTCTGAAACACAGAAACGCCTTCTGCTGCGCCCGCATTGATAAACCAAGATGCTAGCGTTTTTTGCCTATAATCTAAAATATCTGGATTGTTAATATAAGGTGCATCAACCCATGTCGAACCAATAGGGACATTGGGGTCTTCCTCCATATAGATATTCATCGGAGGATCGGGAATACCTGGATCTGCAAGTATTTTGTCCAAAGACATTTCAAGGCCATCGGTCACCGCCTGATTTATCTGTTCAAGATTAGGCCCAAACATAGTCCTACGAAGTAAATGGGCTGCATGTTCCTTTGTCCAGGGACCTGTAAAAGGCGCTAAACCAACATTAATTGGCCTTGGAGCAGAAACTGGCTCCGATAATCCTTTATTAAGTCCCATCAAAGATTGAAGTGCGTGTCTTCTATTCATTGGCTGATGATTTAAAATGATGATTGAATATGCATCATGGACTCCCAAACCTTTGCAAAGTTTAATCTATCTGTAAATAAAAAAGCTAGGCATGAGATGCCTAGCTTTTATTTATATCTTAGTAAAGATCCGTGAACTTTGCCTTTGCCCAGAACAGACTACCCGGATGAAGTAATTTCCACTTGGGTAAGAACCTATATCAAAGCGCATCTCATGCTTTCCTGCTGAAAGCGATCTATCCAGCATAGTATCCATTAAAATACCTTCTGCATTGAATAAGGTCACGGAAACCCGTTCCCGCTCACTTTCAAAATGTACGTTGACATAACTATGCGCAGGATTTGGAAATAGATTCACTATTAGCGATTCTTCTACTACCTTGCTTGTATCGGATATAGGATCCAAACATGGATTCAAAATATTTATCCGTTGATAATCAGCATGCAAGAATCCTTTTACCAATTCTTCATCTACTTCAAACCAATCTTCCAGTATCGAGCCATAGATATCTCTAAAATCAAATTGCATAGCAACACCATCTTGGTTACCCACTTCATCACCAATCTCTGCATTAGCTCCAATAACACCTGGATTCACACAAGAACCAAATACCATCAATGGCGCAGCAGAACCGTGATCTGTACCATTACTATCATTGGATTTTATGCGACGTCCGAACTCCGAAAAGGTCATTCCGACTACTCGATCAGACAGACCTAAGCCTTCAAGGTCAGCTTGAAAAGCACTGATAGCTCCTGATAATTTTTGAAGTAATTCAGTATGCTCCCCTTGCAATGGATCACCATTTTGAACCTGATTGGCATGTGTATCAAAACCGCCAATGCTTGCTATAAATATTTTTGTCTTTGATCCACCTGCCAATAATAAAGCTATTGTTTTAAGCTGCTGAGCCAATCCTGTATCTGGATAAGTCTGCGTATTCGAACCTAGATTTGCAATCTCTGTAATACGTTCAGAATAAGCATTCGTTTGCTCTATTGTCAATCGAACATATTCCAACTGATCCCCGTATAAATTATCCGGCACAAAATCATCACCGCCTGAAGCAAGCTGACCCAGATTAAATGGATCAGTGAGTGGTAGACTAAAATTCCCCACACTACCTTGACAAGTCAAAGAGATTGAATTACCAATAACGACCGCCAGAGGATCTGGAAATTCTGTATTCGGATAATTTGTTGGAAACTCCTGATGATCATCCGTCAGATAACGCCCTAACCAACCTGTTGGCCAATCCTCTTCTGCTGGTGATCCACTGGTCCAAATATCTGTTGACCGAAAATGCGATCTATTTTGGTTCGGATACCCTACCCCCTGAATCACTTTTAATTTAGCATCATCAAACATACTTCGTATGCCCTTCATGCCTGGGTGAAAGGCAAGGTCGTTATCAAATTGCTCCAAACTTGATTCTGGTAGTATTACATTCTGGCGGACATTATAGAGCTTGTCATAATAATCCAAGGGAATGATCATATTCAAACCATCATTTCCTCCAATCATCTGAACGAGCACTAATACACGATCAGAATCAGGATTCAATGCGTTCAATAAAGCTGATTGACGGATCGGAGAGAGTGATAAGCCATTCAAAGCTGCAGGCAGACCAATTAAGGCTGCTGTCGTATTTCTTATAAATTTTCTTCTTTTCATTTTTATAGACTTTGAAGGCTTAGAATAAATAGAATTCAGACAAACTCATCATACTGCTTATAAGGTCTCTTAACTTACTATCTACAGAATTCATTAGATTCTGGTCATCCGGATCAGCAATATGATTTGCATATTCCTCCGTCCATTCAAAGTCGGGTAAACCAGGAATCAGTATTGACTTAAGGAATTCTACCTGATTATCCGTAATTGAAACAGGATAGAACAATTGAGCAAGGTCCGTAATGAGGATATTTGGATCATATGGATTACTCAATTCAGCAATAAGAGCCAAAACATCTATTCTAAAGGAGTTTCCTCCGGTATTGTATGAATAGCTAGTAAACCGATCTGACAAATACATTCGGTGCGGCATAGAAACAGAACTCAACCACATCCTAGAAAGCCCCGGGGCCTGATAGTATGCTGGCCAACCAGCGACTGAATCATGCCTATGCATCTCCATCTGCATATCCCTCAATCGATAATACAGAGACTGTCCAACATTATAATTTGCTTGGAAATTATCTGCCATTAGATCAACCTTTGTGCTCTTGACAATAGAAGCCATAAACTCTAAAGGATTCTTGATAAGCACTCCTCGATTGGATTCCTGCATAAATTCATTGCTCATAAACAGCGCCTTCAGCGTTGGTTTGATCTCATAATTATTAGCAACCATTAGCTGTGCAAGCGGTTCAATAAGATTTTGCTCTACAGAAGCATCAATTTGATCCGATACAAAATACCTGTAGAATTTTCGGCAAATAAAGCGGGCAACCTCATCCTTTTGAAAAATGATATCTATTAGCGTATTATACTCGTCTGCATCCTCATTTTCAATAACGACATTATCAAACCTATAGGATAATTGTTTGGAATCAGTATCGTGGCGATTCTGATCAAATCCAACTGCTATAGGAGTTGTAGCCGAATTAAAGCCGTAGGTTCTCCAACCAGTCAAGACCCTGGCGATCGATATTATATCATCCTCTGTATAATTCGTATAATCCCCTGCTGCCACTAAAGGCCCCTTTCCTATAGTGAATAATTCCAACAGCTCCCGCGCATAATTCTCATTCGGAGCAGTTTTTGTATTATCTCTTCCATTCAGATACCTTAACATGGAATGATCAATGGTCATATCTTTCACAAACTGCTTGAAATTCCCAAATGCATGCCCACGAATTAAGTCGATATAATCATAGACTAACCTTCTATCGTTAATATTTGAAGTAACGAAGTGATTATGCCAAAATATAACCATACGCTCTCTTACGGAAAGACCTTCCGATAGAGGCACATTTACACTCCAAGCACGAATTGACCGTGCACGATAATTCTGATTTACACCAGCAGGAGGCATAGTATCAACCCAAGTTTCTCCAATAGAAACACTAGGATCATCATCTTCATCATAATTTATAGGAGGGCTAGGCATTGGCCCATCAGCCAGAACTAGATCTACTGCAGATTCTAGATCCATATCTAACAATTCTGAAACATTACTATAAGTATGTCCAAGAGTAGTACGGCGCAGAAAATGAGATACTGCTGCTCGATCCCAAGGACCGGCATAATTCTCAATATTCAATACAGAATCAATTGCAAGGGTATCGCTTTCTGCCAGCTTAATTCTAGATTTTTGGATCATAGAATCAGAGAGTTTTAATTTATCCATTCGCTTATTTTTCAAACAGTTAAACTGTAAGTTTATAAAATAAGATATATTTTGGAGAAACTAAAATTTAAATCCTATGCTTGTATGAAATAAGCGAGGTGCGGCAGTCATTATACCTGGTCCGGGATAAGAAACTGCGCGCTGCGTAAAATAAATCCTATTCAATACATTATTCACCCCAGCACTAATGTCAAGTCGACCAAATTTCTTACTTAAGGATATATCTACGATCTCATAAGAGGGAATTACACCTCTTGTAGCATCTGCTACAAATGTTGCATTCGTTGCATCTGTGTATTGTTGAGCAATATGCGAAAACAGAACATTGAGCTTATATCCTTCTAAATCTATATTGAAGCCTGCACGTACTGAAAAGGGCGGAATCTTTTCCAACCTATTACCAATAATGGAAGACTCCGCACGAATATATGTGCCCTTCTGATAGGCAAAATTCAAAAAGGTATATGCCTTCACTTGTTTATCACCTAAGCGAAGCGGCTTGAAGTTCAACTGCTGAAAAGATTCTACACCTAAGACCTGTGCATCTCCTATATTCGTTCGGTAAGCAGCAATCCTATTCTCAGGCTGCAACACTATGGACGTAAGACCAATTCTATTTTGATAGGATAGATAAAATACGTTTATATCAAAAGAATAATTACCCTCAAATGATTGACCACGAAGCCCCATCTCAAAGTTATATCCACGCTCATCCGTTAAATCTTGGTCTACGATTAAATTCGGATTACTGATACTTATATCTGTGAAGTTTATAGATCTAAAATTCTGCGAACCATTCAAATAAATTTCCTTTCGGAGATCATCCCCTATCTTATATGCTATGCCCA
>JBELIG010000037.1:0-20643 GCA_042091035.1 Sphingobacteriales bacterium
ATTAAAAAAGGAGCTTATTAAAGCTCCTTTTTTAATCTACGTATATGATTTCTCTCAAGAATCTTATGCCTACAGTGATTTCAAAGGCAAGGTTTTTTATATTTCTATCGCGCAAAGTGATTTGTTGTCCGGAGTATGGATTAATAATGAATGGTGGATTACTGCCATATTGCTCGACGTATTGATTCGATAGTTCAGGAAATACAGAGATATCAAGATGAATGCCTATATATTCCGATAGCTGTTTTTCAAAACCACCGCCTATCTGCAAACCATAATTGATTTTTCTAACATTGTCATCTATAGGATCAAATAGAAATACATTGTTTTGCTGCTCTCCAAGGTTAGTTGAAAGTGTGTAAGATCCAAAAACTCCTACGGAGTAATAAGGTGTCAAGCCATTCGATCTTTTTTCAAGTCTTGTTTTAGCTCCAACATTTAAAATAGCATTATGAAAGATGTATTTTCTTGTAAATGTACCTCCAAATAAACTCCCAGATCCATTGCTGTTGAATAGTTGAACATTTCTTTTTGCAGATCCTTTTTGACTATATGAAAGTCCAGCGTATAAGGAAGATCTAGAGTCTTTCCCATCTAATGATTCAGCAAAGATACCCGCGTTGTATGCAAAAAGAGCATCTTGATCAATATTGTTCCAAGTTTGGAAACCAACGGTACTTCCTGCTTTAATGCCAAAAATAGAATAGTCGGCATCTTGTGCATGAATACATGTAGTGACTAGGAGTAATATGATCGTGAAAAAGCTATTCCTCATCTTTTTTTTTACAAAATAAAAAAAAGGGAAGACTTAAAGCCTTCCCTCAAATGTTATTTTTTAACCTTCAGTTTCTGACCGATCTCAATGATATTGTCAGCAAGGTTATTCAGGGTTTTTAATTCAGCGACTGTAAGCTTATGCATTCGGGAAATTCCATATAGGGTTTCTCCTTTTTGAACAACATGAAAATCATCTGAATTTAATTGGGGCAGTTCGTCTGCAATTGTCTCATCATCCTCGTCCTCAGGTAAATCTTCGTTTACATCGGGCAAAGTGATCGGTTCTAATCCTGAAGATTCAGTATCTTCATTATCAGGCTCTTTATTAGAGATTGGGTCATCTTCAGGAAGTTCTTCCTGAGTTTCTTCTTTTATTTCTATCCTATCTAGCTCGTCTAGCTCATTAAGCTCAGCAAGTTCATTGTCTTCTTCGACTTCAACATTTCGTTCTGGCTCCCAAACAAAGTTTGGTTTGTCCGACTCCACTATTTCTGTCTTTGTATCTGTATTTCTGACCTTAGGGGCATCCTTCTGATCGGAAATTCGTCCTCGTAATTTTACCTTTTCACCAATCATAGGTTCTTCTCCTGTGGTCATAAGGTTTTTATCATATAGTTTATCTAACTGAACACCATATAATTGAGAGATCATAAACATGGATTCCCCCTCTTTTACATAGTGCCATTTTCTACTGCCTCTATAATAGGTCCGTTTTTTCTGAAGATATATTATAGTTCCTTTTTCAAGAACCGCTTCTTCCTCGTATCTAGATTCATTAAAATTCGTGATTCGCTTCGTATTTACTTTATACTTCTCGCTGATGGTAGCAATGCTTTCATCCTCTTTAGCATAGATCATTTTAACCTTGTTTTTCATGGTTAAAAAGGAAATAGATTCTAGCTCTTCAGGAATAGCTACTGGACTGTCTGTATACTGCTCCTCCGTATAGTCAATTTCTATACTTGAGATTTTGTCGTATTTATTTAAGTCGTAACGCTCAATTAAGCTGATTAGTAGTTTTGGGTATTGTGGATTGGTAGCATATCCGGACTTCTTAAGGCCATGAGCCCAAGATTTGTAATCCGTTGTCTCAAGATCAAATAACCAACCATAGCGATAGTCCTTATTGGGATCTCGCAAAAAGTCTGAATGCGCTCTGAAGCTCTCTTCAGGGTTTTTGTATACTCTAAAACAAGAATGAATTAACTTTCCATTTTTGTCTTTGTCATCATCTTTTAGTGCCAGCGTTTTACCGTTCCAGGCAGATCCACATTTGATTCCAAAGTGGTTGTTACCCTCGGTTGCTAGGTAGGACTTTCCAGAACCAGATTCGAGAAGTCCTTGCGCTAACTTGATGCTAGCAGGAACACCTGTGCGTTCCATCTCTTCTATGGCTATTTTCTTATAGCTATCTATATAGTTCAACTGGTCTTCAGACGAGTCAAAATTCGCGAATACTAGCGTACTGCAAAAAACTAATAATAAGCTAGTCAATGTCTTTTGGATCATGGAATAGATTGTTAATCGGTTTATCAAATCGAACCTGAATATTAATTCATCAGGTTTTGGGGATTGGGTTCTATCTCTAACGAAGATTGAGGCAAGTATCGTATTAATCTTTTAAAGTATTTGAATAATATCGATTAATGCAAACATAATACATGTGTACTTAATATTTTATATTAAGGCATATGTTTGTTTTCTATGTTGCAATAAGTATATGAAAAAGAGGACTTTAGTTCAACTAAAGCCCTCTTTCCGATAATATTGATAAGAAATATTAAATGTCTGAAATTTTCTTGATCACCTTGAAAAGTTTGGTGTGTATGTTCACCTCCTCGGTGAATGGATCGTGTTCGAGGTGATTCGCAGATCGTAACTTTAATTTACTTACTCGACCGCTATCATACAGCTTTTCAACATACTTGACCCACACAGCACCATTGTGCTTAACCGCATATATTTCATTGTCAACTACCTGTTCAATACGTTCGACTGGTTTACAGACTACGATGTCACCATTCATAATGACAGGCTCCATACTGTTTCCATTTATTGGGAAAGAAACATATTGTGTGGAACGCACTAAGTCTGGTAGGCTGAACATGGTCGACTCCTCTTTATAAAATGAACCTGCACCAACAGATGAACCTGCAAAGGCTTCTGTAGATGTAAAGAGTATATTGCCACTGATTTGTTCTGAACTGGAAGAGGCAGATGGCAAGTCCATACCAAATGGAGTCCCTGTACCTTCAAGCATGTATCCATCATTTACACCATATTCTCTACACAAAGCGCGTGCATGTGAGTAGGTGATCATCCTTGCATTGCTCTCGTCTAGATAACAACGGATAATGTGACCATTTGCTTTTGCTCCTGTTATACGCTTTGCAAAATCACTGATCCCTTTGCCGTTTCTATCATTTTTAATGACTTCTCCTCGCTCCTCTAGGATGTTGAATACATTTATAAAACGCCTGTTTAACTGATTTCTGTCCTCGTTCATTTCGAAATATTTCTGGAATAAATATTAGTTCAAGGCTTAATTTAAAACTTTTTAGTGTGTTTTGCAACTAAACTTAAAACATTTCTAACTATTTGTTTTAAGTTGTTTTAACTAGCTTGATATTTTATTTACACGCATATAGTTGACTTTCAGTTGATTATATTTTTGTTGTTAGTATATTATTTTTCTTTTTATTATTTTGTCGTCTGGCACAATTATTTCAAATAAATATTGTTGGATATTATATCTGATGACGGATTCAAAAGCCTTAATAATAACAAAGCATGTGTACTATAATTTCATTAATTAATCATAAGGGTGGAGTAGGGAAGACCACAAGTGCGGTCAATCTTGGCGCTGCCCTAGTTGAGTTGGATAAACGTGTATTGCTGATGGATCTTGATCCTCAGGCAAACTTGTCTCTGAGTGTTGGCGCTCCTCGGGTAAAATATAGTATTTATGAATCCTTAAAGGGGGAGTCTGAGCTATGTCCGGTAAACATTAAACCAAATTTTGATGTAGTTACCTCAAGTATCAATTTGTCGAGTGTTGAAATGGAACTTGTCAATGAAGCGGGTCGAGAGTTTATTCTTCGAGAGCTAATTGAACCAATTGTTGATAATTATGATTTTATTATCATTGATTGTCCGCCATCCTTGGGTTTACTTACATTAAATGCTTTAACGAGTAGTCACTATGTTCTTATACCCTTGCAGGCTGAGTTTTTGGCTATACAGGGATTGACTCGGATTAAACAGGTTGTGGATAAGGTTCGTTTCCGATTAAATAAGCGATTGGAAATTTGTGGTGTTGCTGCGACGATGTATGATGCTAGGAAGGTCTTGAACAGAGATGTTGTTGAGACTATCCAAAAATATTTTGGGGACAAGGTATTCAACACTATGATTCGTGATAATGTATCGCTTGCAGAAGCACCTGCTTCGAGAAAGGATATTTTTGAATATAATTCTAAGAGTCAGGGTGCAGCGGATTATCTCTCCTTAGCGAAAGAAGTTCTAGAGCGAGTAGTGAAACCTGTTGTTGTTGAAAACGCATAATTGAAAAACTTTAGATTTTGGCAAAAAAGAAATTTACAGCAGGTTTAGAGATGTTATTTGGCGATCAGGATTTTGATCCGCAAAATGAACATGTTGAAGTATCAACACGGGTGATCAATGCCCCTGCTCAGGATGAGTCCTCCGGTACAGATAAGAAAAGAAGTGGAAAAAATTTCATCTCTAATATAGAATCCGTATTCACCGACACCTTTAGCGAGCAACTCAATAAGGGCCTTAAATCAGGTTTTCAAGCACCTTCAACCGATGGACTTGGATTGGATGCTTTAGTTCGGTCAACTATTGAAGATGCAGAACTTGAGGTGAGTTATGAAAAGCGAAAGCGGGTAACACTGCTCATCGAGCATGCTAATCTGGATCGATTGAAGGAGATTGCGAGTGAAGAACAGCGTTATTTCAAAGATCTTGTCAATACAATTTTTGCTGACTTTATATCCGAATATGAAAACTAAAAAAAGCCCCTTGATAGGGGCTTTTTTTAGTTTAATTGTTCAGCAATCTTACGATCATTAGATAACCTTGGGACTTTGTTTTGTCCCCCGAGCTTACCTTGGCTTTTCATATACGTTCTGAAAGCATTTTTTTGAAGCTTTTTGATTTTTAATGGACTTAGAACATTCCCATCTATCAGGTCTCTGTAATAAATATTTTGTCTGCACATTTCTTCATCTAAGCTTTTGGCAAATTCAGGCATGTCAGCAGGTTCATGCTCAAATTCTATCAGCCATTGGTGGTGAGCAGGAGCATCATTTCCCGGTTTGATATTTGGCGCAACGGTAAATTCTACTATTCTCGCTTGGTGTTTTTTTGATGCATAAAGCATGGCTTCCTCTACTTCTTTGCCTATCACATGCTCTCCAAATGCAGATATAAAATGTTTGATTCGCCCTGTAACACGTATTTTATAGGGAGCTGTCGAAATAAACTCAACAGTGTCACCTATGTTGTAGCCCCAAAGTCCGGCATTGGTGTTTAGGATGATCGCATAGTTGATGCCCATTTTTACATCCTTCAAGCTGACCCTACTAGGATTGGATTTATTGATTTCATCCAAGGGTATGAATTCAAAAAATATACCAGAGTTGACATTCAGTAACAAACCGTCATTTTCTACATTATCTTGAAAGCCTATGAATCCTTCAGAAGCTGGATAGGTCTCAACGCTTTGTAGTCTTTGTCCTACCAACTCCTCCAAGATTTGTCGATAGGGCTCAAAGTTTACTCCTCCGTAAGCAAAAACAGAATAATTCGGGAAGATGTCTTTGATGTGTTTTTTGCCACTCCTTTCGAGTAGGCGTTCATAGTACATTTGAACCCATGGAGGTATACCACTTATTAGCCTAAGGTCTTTGCCCATTGTCTCATCGACAATAGCTTCTAGCTTATCCTCCCATTCCTCTATACAATTTGTTTCAAAACTTGGTAGTTGGCTGCTGCGCAACCAAGATGGAACCATGTGATTGACAATACCCGAAAGTCTTCCAGTATGAATGCCACCAGTTTTTGTTAAGGTTGGGCTTCCCGAAAGGAAAATCATATTTCCATCGAAAAAATCAAACTTATTTGCCTTTGCTGCAAAATTGAACATTGCGTTTCGTGCAGTCCCAAAGTGATTAGGAATACTTTCTTTGGTAAGCGGTATGTATTTAACTCCTGATGTTGTTCCAGATGTCTTTGCAAAGTACTTAGGTCGACCTTTCCAGAGAACATTTTCTTCTCCAGCAATGATTCGATCTATATAAGGTCTAAGATTTTCATAATCATTGATAGCAATATGTTCTTTGAATGCTTCATATGAATTAACCTTATCTAATTTATGATCTTTACCAAAAGCCGTATTTTTAAGTACGCTTAAAAGATCGCTAAAGACTTTTTCCTGAGCTTTTAATGGTTGCGAGGACCATTTTTGAATACTTTTTGCTGCTCTCTTTGCAAAGGGTTTTACAAGTGATGGTTTTATTCCCATGGCTTAAAGGTCTCCTAATTGTGGTCTTAAAATAATATCTTCAACAACGGCTTGGGTACTCATGGAGTAGGCGGACCAAATAGCAATTGCAATATCATTGGCTTCCATTATGCGATCCTCAGCTATGCCGGAATCAGCCCATGAATTTGACATGGTTGCTCCTGGATGTACTGCTGAGACGCGTATATTTTTCTCTTTGAGTTCTTCTCTTAGGTTTTTGGTAAAACCATTCAATGCAAATTTTGAAATACTGTAAGCGCCCCCATTATGATACGCTTGCAATCCAGCGATGGAACAAATATTAAAGATATAGGCTTTGCCTGTGGTACTCATTTTATGGACTATACCTCTGGTAAGATGGTATGCGCTGTATAAATTCGTGTTGATCATAAATTCCAATGCGCCTTCCTCCTCTGTGAGAACACCACCTGGTATGTATGATCCTGCATTATTGACTAATACTTCAACAGATGATTGGAGTTTGTTGATGTATGAACAAAGCTTTAGTATATCTTCTTTCTTAGATAAATCCACCTCTAAAGTGTGTACGGTTATCTTATAGGTAGATTCAAGCTTTTCTTTGAAGGCACTAAGATCCTTGTGGTTTCTTGAACAGATCACAAGATCGAATCCTTCTTTAGCGAAGTATTCAGAGATGGAGGCCCCAATACCTTTCGTAGAACCTGTTATAACTGCTGTCATCGTTTGTAAATATTTTTCACTGTGAATTTACAAAACGTAATCAAGTAAACAGGTTTTCGATGGTGTAAAAAGAAAAAAAGCAGCTTTAAGCTGCTTTCATTAATTTTTAAGTACGAATTTGTATTGAAGCATTTCCATAATCGGAATACCTGTTTTTGGATCGGTATTCTTTAAGAATATGTCTATGTCAATAGTTTCGGACTCCTCTTTTTCTGTTGAGTCAAATACAACTTTTATTTTCCCGCGTTCTCCCGGTTTTACTGGAAGTCTTGGGTAATCGGTTGTAGTACAATCGCACGCTGAGATCAATTCTATCTCTAAAGCTACATCTCCTTCGTTTGTGAATTCAAAGGTGGTGCTTTTTATCTCGCCTTTTTTAACCTTTCCAAAATCGTGGAAGCGTTTATCAAATTTCATGATAGGAACGCCTGTTTTAGTGCTACCATCACTCGTATTTTGAGCTAAGGAAATTTGGACAAGAAAAAGAAAGCTTAGAAATAAGATTGATTGCTTCAACATGTACTAAGGGATTTATAAAACTGAAATTACTGAGCTTTTGATTTGCTGGCTTTCTTTGAAGCACAGCATGAACTACTTGCTGATTTCGAACAAGATTTTGTTTCTACTTTAGCCTGAGCTTGTTCAGTCACTTTCTTTGAAGCACAGCAGGAGCTAGTTTTCTCTGCACATGAATCATCTTGCTTTGATGTTGCACATTTTGGAGCTTCTCCAGCTTGCTCGAATGATTTAGAATCTTCGTTAAAATATACCTGAATGAACTGTTCCTCACCATTGGAGTTATCGACAGACTTTACGAAAGTTACATTTCCGCTTTTTTTACATTCCCAGACTTGAATGTCTTCAGTCTGTTCAGCTACTTTCTTTGCTTCAGATAGTATATTATCATCAACAGAAGCAGTTTGGGCGTAATTGGTGTGTATCACAAAGAACAAACCAAGGGATATTAAAAGTAAATTTTTCATAACGTTACGTATGTTTTAATGTAGCAGTGATTAGAACCTAAAAATGTCTTTTTTATTTTTAAATAAAACTGAAAATGTCAGTTTTAAAATAATTTTAACACCTCTTGTTTAGTGGACTACTTATTTTTTTTATTTATATATGCAAAAACTACACTAAATAATAATCTATGCGACTGTCATATTTAATCGTCTTCGCAGTAATGCTTAGCTTTTCAGCTTGTTATCAACCTTATTATACCTTAGGTGATCTTCCTGAAGAGCGCATTGAGTTCGGGACTGGAGTGGATGGAGAGCCAACCGAATGTTTTACTTTGCTTCGGACTGGTCAAGTTCTTAAGCAAAATATCAATTTGGATACCTTTTTTCAGGTAAAACTTTTAGATCGTTCTGAGGTCCGATCTATATTTTATCAGCGGGATTCAATTCGTCTGTTAAGCTATGATCTTTTTGATGCTAGCAATGATTATATGTTTATCAATCAATTTGAGCCAAGGATAGAACATAATATCTCTTGGGCTTCATCTGGGAATAAAGCTCCAGAGTCAATTGAATATTTTTTTGATTTATTGATTCAGGCAACTCGGATAGAGGCGGAGGGCAAGAAGACTTTAATTAAGGATGAGAAAGGCGGAAAGTCTGAATCCTTTGGTTGGTAATGTTGAACTTGGTTTGCTTTGTATGATCAAGTTTTGTTAATTTGAGTTTTTATAACAAATCAAATTAATGTGACCAAGGTCCTTATTATTCGATTTTCATCTATTGGGGATATTGTACTTTGTACACCTATTATGCGTTGTATTAAAGAACAATTAGGGGCAGAGGTACATGTTCTTACCAAGCAGGGATTTGCGAGTATCTTGGAGGATAATCCGCATGTAGACAAGGTAATTTGCTACGAAGCATTAATTGAGTCGCTGGATAGCCTAAAAAAGGAATCCTACGATCATGTAGTAGATCTACACAATAATCTACGGTCAAAAAAGATTTGTAGGTTCTTGGAAACAAGTACATATACCCTTGACAAGATCAATCTTCAAAAGTGGTTGACTGTGAATCTTGGCCTTAATCGATTGCCTGATATACATATTGTAGATCGTAAATTCAATGCAATCCGTAATATAGGTGTTGAATATGATGGTAAAGGATTAGATTTCTATTACAAAGCGGATCAGGCTTTGTTGGCTAATTTTCCAAAAACCAAAATCCGAATAGGAATTGTATTAGGAGCGGCGCATAAAACAAAAAGGATTCCAAGTGCATTGATCAGAGAGATTGTCCCTAGCTATGATGCAGAATATTTCCTTTTAGGAGGTCCTGCTGAAACGGAGGAGGGGAAGCAACTAGGTGAAGAACTCGGCCTTGTTAATTGGTGTGGAAAAACATCTTTGCAGGGCTCGGCTCAACTGATAGACTCCTGTGATTTGATAATTAGCTCGGATACTGGACTTATGCATATTGCTGCAGCACTGGATAAACGCATACTTGTAATTTGGGGCTCTACTATTCCTGAATTTGGCATGTATCCATTTATGAAAGAGGAGGGATCAGCTTTTGAAAGTAGTGAAGTTCGAGGAATGCATTGTCGGCCTTGTTCAAAAATTGGATTTGAGGTTTGTCCAAAAGGACATTTTGATTGCATGAGCAAACAGAGCGTCCCAAATATAATTGGGCAGATTCAAACTCAATTAGCAGGGACTTGATTCCGGGAATTCAATAATACTTGCCTATTTTTTTTCATTATTCGACATTTATAGGATTCATTTATAAAAATGCTATTGGTTTTTATGGAAATCAATATAAAAGAACTTATTTTTCGTGAACCTAAAATTTGCTTAACATTATTTTGGCTTTGCAGAGGTTTGAAAATAAAACTATTGTAGAGAACAATATATAAGAGGAAGCACAAAAAAAATCTCTAATAGATCTAGAAAATATTATCCATATGAAATTGCTTAGAGCATTTGTTTTCTTATTCTTCGCCGGAATGATTTCCGGTAATGCGCAAAGTGTAGTTCATTCATCTTTATATGAAATGAATCCACTCTTTGTGAATCCAGCTAAGACGGGAGACTTTTTGGGGACTGTTCGTATTGGCGGACTTCACAGAGAACAATGGGGATTCAGCAATATTAGTACCTCTTTTGTTTTTTTTGATTCACCAATTATGAATGGATTCAGAAAGAAAAAAGATGATTGGATAGGAATGGGCGCGTATTTGTTTAATGATGCTTCAGGTGTGGCTGATATACCAAGATTAGGTTATTATCTTTCCGCAGCATACCATCTAGATCTAGGTGACAAAAAGACAAGACGAGTATTTACGATAGGTGTACAATGGGGACAAGAGAATCTTGGGAATGGTTTTGATATATCTAGTCTTAATTTTGCTGATGGTCATAATCAGTTAACTAATGATTTCGGTAATTCAAAAGAGCAGATCGTAGGTCCAACAGGGCAACAGAAAAATGCTGTAAACGCTGGTTTTTTATACAAATCAAACAAGAAGAACAGTAAAGAGTCCTTTGAGGTTGGAGTTTCTATTACTAATATGAACAGCTTATCCCAATTCGGATATGTTAGGTTTGGTTTAGGTGATACACCTCAAAACGATCCGAATAATCCTAATCCTCAATCTGAATTAGGTATTGCGAACAAAATTCCTGCATATTTTTCAGGTCATTTGTTTTTAAAACGAGAGCTTATTAAAGATGAATTATATTTTGAACCCACAGTTTGGGTTAGAGTTTCTAATACTTGGAGTCAGTATAATGTACATGGTTGGTTAGCTATGAATTTGAAGGATAAAGAATCGGATAAAATTAAAGATCAAGTGCTGAAGTTTGGTCTTGGATATAGAAGCGGACTTATGAGTGGAATACATACACCTAAGGCTTTACTTGGGTATGAGACTAGCAAATTAAAAGTTGCATTTGCATTTGATTATTACATTGCAGATGTTATTGATAACAACTACGCTTTTGAACTTGCGGCTAATTATATAATCAGCTCGCCACCAAAAGTAGAACTTCCAAGTAAGATCTATTGCCCACAATTATAATCCATTGTTGAAGATTCTAAAGTAAGATTTACAAGATGAGAAATATATTAACCCTTATTTTTTCTATAGCTATTTTTGGCGCAGCAGTTGCTCAGCCAAGTGCAGGTCGTTTGACTCCTAAAAAACGGATTTCCCTTGCAGAAGAGCAAGTTGCAAAGTTTGAATATGATAATGCTATCGAGCAATTAGAAGCTGCTTACGAAGAGGATAAGGATCCAGAGATTGCTATCTTTTTAGGTGATCTATATATGCAGACTAGAGATTATAAAAGAGCTGTAATGCGTTACAGGTCCGGTCTTCGCAAAGACAAGGCTAAGCAATTTGTTGAAGCTAGGTTCAATTATGCTCGAGCAATAAGAATGAATCAAGATATTGAGGATATCGAGGAAGATGATATAGAGAAGGCAAAAAGTCTGTTGGAAGATTATAAGACTTTGGTGACTGATGAGAAGAAAATCGAATTGGCAGATGCAGAGCTTAAGGGCTGTGAATTTATGAT
The DNA here is from genome assembly GCA_042091035.1 of Sphingobacteriales bacterium. Classification (GTDB taxonomy): domain Bacteria; phylum Bacteroidota; class Bacteroidia; order Chitinophagales; family Saprospiraceae; genus AM-2324. The sequence goes on from JBELIG010000037.1 coordinate 11,568, forward strand.
GTCTGCTCAAGACGTAGACGGAAGAACTGTGACCCATGCAGGTAAAAAGGTAAATACAAAATATTCTGAGTACTCTGCAGTTTGGGATCCTTCTGGCGAGCTTATCTATTACGCTAGAGTTGTTGTAGATGAAGAAGGAAAGGATAAAAAAGATGAAACTAAAACACTTACTTCGGTAAAAATATACACGGCAAAACGTACAGAAAAAGGACTTGCTGAGCCTGAAGTTTTAGGTGATCATATCAATACTGGAAAGTATACTGCTAATATCAGTATATCTCGAGATGGAAACAGATTGTACTTTACGAGGCAAGATTTGGATGGTAACGGTTTGGTGTCATCTAAAATTTATATCAGCCAAAAATCTGGTGACGGATGGGGCGCTGCTGAAGAAGTAAATGGTATCAATGGTGAATATCTAGCAAATTATCCAGCAGTAGGAGAGCTTTATGGAAAAGAGGTAATCTTCTTCAGTAGTAATATGGAAGGTGGCCAAGGTGGCTGGGATATCTACTATGCGACTTACAAAGGTGCTGGTGTTTATGGAGATCCAGTATCTCTTGGACCAAAGATCAATACACCAGGTGATGAGGTTACTCCATTCTATCAGGATGGTATATTATACTTTAGTTCTAATGGCCATGTAGGCGTAGGGGGTATGGATGTCTTCTCTTCCGAATGGAATGGATCAAGATGGTCTGCTCCAAGTAATATGGGATTAGGAGTGAATAGTTCTGTTGACGATAAATATTACAATATAACGCCTGATGGTTATAGAGGTTTCTTTACTTCTAACCGAAAGGGAACAGGCTCAAAATCTGTTAATTCTAAGACTTGTTGTGATGATATTTATAATGTGAGTTATAAAATTATTTTGGCGAATCTTGAAGCCTTGGTTTTTGATTCTGAAACTAAAGAAGCTCTATCTGGTTCTAAAATGCAGATCCTTGACATGACTTCCGGTGCTGCCGTTAAATTCAAAAACTTTAGCAATACAAAAGCTAATGATTTTAGCTCAGAATTAGAATTGGATAGAGATTATGTTCTTATTACATCTAGGGCTGACTATGTATCAGATACTATGTCATTAGAGACTGTTGGATTAGTGGATTCTAGGACTTGGAATGAGAATATCATGCTTGAGCCAATGCCAGTATACATTACCATTACTAAAGAAAATCCAATCAAACTTCAAAATATCATCTACGATTTTGATGATGATAAGATTTTAGAAGAGTCTGAAGAAGATCTTCAATTTATTCTTGATTTGATGAATGATTACCCGGAGATGCGTATTGAGCTTTTATCTCATACGGATTCTAGAGGTGAGGATGCATATAACTACAACCTATCGCAGCGAAGAGCAAATTCAGCGAAAACTTGGTTGGTTGATAGAGGTATCCAGAAGTTCAGAATTGAGGCTTTAGGTGAAGGGGAGTCAAAACCGTTTACTGTTACTGATACAGAGGCTGCTGAATATGATTATCTGCCGGTTGGACAATTGCTTACTGATGATTTCATTCTTGGACTAGAAACGGAGGATATGCAGGAAGCTGCTTTCCAGTTGAATCGTCGATCTGAATTCCAGATTACCGAAGGACCAACATCAATCAAGATAGAAGAGAAGAAGCTTACCCGAAAAGGTGTTCGGGAGGTTACTGAAGAAAATAAATAAACAAAAAGGCGGCTTATTAAAGTCGCCTTTTTTGTTGCTATACTTGCAGTAAATTTTGAAAAGATGTTGGATCAATTACTTCTTGAACTAAGAGGCTTGCATTTTGTGGATTATTCAGGCTTGATATTTGGAATACTGTATGTATTCTTTGCGACCAAGGAACGAGCTATTTGTTGGGTGTTTGGAGGGATTTCGAGTCTTTCTATTGCTTATGCGGGTTTTGTTCTTTACAAGCTTTATAGTGATGGTATTTTAAATATCATTTACTTCCTTTTTGCAATATGGGGTTTAAGGAATTGGTTGGGAGGTCAAGCAAATAGTCCGGTTTCTGTCTCAAGGATGGATAGGCGAGCACATCTATATTACATCCTTATTTCTCTGTGTGCTGCAATCCCTATGGCTGTGTTGTTTTCCTTGTTTACAGAGGCCTCTTTGCCTTGGCTAGATGCCCTTACTACGTCCTTCGCATTAGGAGCAACTATCCTTACTATCCAGAAAAAATTAGAAAATTGGATCTATTGGATTATCATTGATCTGGTATACATTGGAATATATTATTCGCAAGGGGCTTATTTGTTTGCCATCTTGTTTGTTGTATATGTAATCCTTGCCGTTCAGGGCTTTATTTCATGGAAAAGATCTTATTCCTAAATTGTTAATTTAGAACAAGTCTAAATAATGGATTTACCTTGTGATAATGAAAGCCTATCCTTAATTATAATACAAGTCTTTTTATATTTGCGCTGAATAATAAACAGAAATATAGATTTCTATGGTTCTGCCTGATTAATCGACGTTCATATAATTTGAAGTTGAATTCTTGGGGCTGACATTTTTGAACAATACAAATTTTGTCAATGAAAAACGGAATAAGCAGGCTATCAACGATATCAGGCCTGATGATTTTCTCCAGTGTAGTATATGGTCAGGGTGCAGAAAATGCATCTAGCTTCTATACGAACCTTCTAATAGGAACACTTGGATTTGTAGTAATTGCTGTCTTATTGCAGCTGACGGATAACTTGCTTCTTATTGAGGCTAAGAAAACGGGAGCAGATAAGACAGGGCGTAATTTTTCAATTTTCCCAACGATTGGTGAGATATTCAAGAAACGACTTCCCGCACGTCTTGCTGGTGAGCAGGTTGTTCGCCTTGATAAGGGCCATGACATTTTAGTTGAAGGTGAATCGGTTGAAACGATTGATTCTAAGGTAAAGGCAAATACTTTTGCAGTTCAGCCTCCAAATTACAATGGAATAAAGCCAATCCCTAAACTTGTAGTGCAAGTTGGAGATTCAGTTAAGGCAGGAGATGAGCTTTTCTACGATAAGCAAAATCCAGATCTTAAGTTTGTCGCACCAGTTAGTGGTGAGGTAATCGCATTGAATCGTAAGGAAAAGAGAGCTATTAAGGAAGTAGTTATTCTAGCTGATAAAAAGCAGGAATTCAGAACACTTCCATCTATTGATTTAGAAGAATCAAGCAGAGAAGATCTTATGGCATTCATGATGGAGTATGGTGCTTTCGGCATGATTCGCCAGAGACCTTACAACGTCGTTGTAGATCATACTGTAATTCCGTCGAATATATTTATTTCAACATTTGATAGTGCTCCTTTGGCTCCAAATCTAAACTTTGTGATCAAAGGAAAGGAAGCTGCATTTGCGCAGGGTCTTAAAGTACTTTCAAAATTAACATCTGGTCAGGTTCATCTTGGTCTTGATGGTAAGTCTGAGAATAGTCCTTCACCCGCTTTCGTTGAGGCAGAGGGTGTTGAGAAAACATATTTCTATGGTGCACACCCTGCAGGTAATGTAGGTATACAAATACACCATACTGCTCCTATTAATGCCAATGATACTGTTTGGACACTAGATGTACAGGCAGTTGCAACTATTGGATCAATGGTAGCAGATTCTAAGTTCGATGCATCAAGACTTGTAGCGATTGGAGGAGCTGTGGATAATCCAACTTATGCAAATACATATATCGGTGCTAACATTGGCGAATTGCTAAAGGATAATGTAAGCATTGAAAAGCCAAGATATATTTCGGGCGACGTTCTTTCTGGTGAGCAAAAACAAACGGAAGAATTTTTGAACATTTTTGATGATCAGATTTCTGTTGTTAAAGAAGGAGATTACTACGAAATGTTTGGATGGTTATTGCCATTATCTCCTAGGCCATCGATTTCTAATACCTTCCCGAACTTCCTATTTAGGGATCATAAGTTTGAGGTGGATACGAATACGCATGGTGAGAATAGAGCTTTTGTAGTTACAGGACAATATGAAAAGGTACTTCCTATGGATATTTATCCACAGCATTTACTGAAATCTATCCTTGTAAACGACTATGAGCGTATGGAAGGATTAGGACTATTGGAGGTAGTAGAAGAAGATCTTGCACTTTGTGAGTTTGTTTGTACATCCAAGCAGCCAATACAAAAAATATTAAGAGAAGGTCTGAATACGCTTAGAGAGCAGTAATCAGAATTTGAAATAATTAATTGAGTTAAATCAATATCGAATCTTTTTGAAATGGACAATGGTTTAATAAAGTTTTTGAAGAAAATAGAGCCATCGAAGGATAAGAAGATGTTACACACCTTATTCGACGGCTTTTTTACATTCGCATTCACACCAAATGAAACAACCAAAAATGGTGTGCATTTGCGTGATGGTATGGATCTAAAGCGTACCATGATACACGTTGTAATTGCCTTACAGCTCTGTTATCTATTTGGTACTTATAATATTGGTCACCAGCATTTTTATGCATTAGGTGAGTTTACCGGTTTGTTTGATGGTTTTCATCTAAAACTTACACACGGTTTAGTTAAAATGTTACCAATCTTTGTAGTTGCCAATGTGGTAGGACTTGCAATCGAGTTCTTCTATGCAGCTAAGAAAGGTCACCCTATTGAAGAGGGGTATATAGTAACAGGTGCATTGATTCCTTTGATTATGCCACCAGACCTTCCTTTATGGATTCTTGCAATGTCAATCGTTTTTGCGGTTATATTAGGTAAGGAAGCCTTTGGAGGTACGGGTATGAATATATGGAACATTGCCCTATTGGCTCGTGTATTTGTGTTCTTTGCATATCCGACTACCATCTCAGGTGATGATGTTTGGATTTCAGGTATAGCAAAAGAGGGTATCACGTATTCTACGGAATACACAATGGTACACGGTTGGTTAGATAATCTCTTCAGCTCATTCGGCTGGTCCGTCTTTGGAGAAGGAGGAGTCGTCATAGATGGTTTCTCTGGTGCAACACCATTATCACTTGCAGTAAGCGGTGGTTGGGAAGCTGTTACTTCTCAGTTCACAGTATCTCAGATGTGGTGGGGACTTATCCCAGGATCAATTGGTGAGACTTGTAAGCCGTTTATCATCTTCGGAGCTTTATTCTTGATTATAACAGGTATTGCCAGTTGGAGAGTTATGTTGAGTATGGCTATAGGTTGTGCAGTTACTGGTATGTTATTGAACGGATGGGGTGCAACGGAGTACATGGATATTCCTTGGTACTACCACTTCTATATGGGATCATTCCTATTTGCAATGGCATTTATGGCTACAGATCCTGTAACAGCTGCATCAACTAATACCGGTAAATGGATCTACGGATTTATGGCTGGTATGGTTGGATTGATCATTCGTGTAATCAACCCGGCATATCCTGAAGGATGGATGCTTGCTATTTTGTTCATGAATACACTTGCGCCGACTATCGACTTCTATGTGCTTGATGCTAACATGAAACGCAGAGCTAGAAGAGCTCAGGTAGCTGCTTAAAAAAAATAGTTAAACGCTTAAATTGAGATAAAAGTGAGTACAACTAAAATATATTTATTCGTTGCTTCAATGACTGTGGTAGTAGCACTTCTTCTGACTGGTTTCAGAATGGCTACAGCAGAGCAGGCGGAGATAAACGAAAAAGTTTTTAACAAACGTGCAATCCTAAAATCTTTAGCAGAAGGACTTAATGGTAATCTTGATGAGATTACTGATGAGGAGGTGCAGATGATTTTTGAGAAAGATGTGAAGCAGTTTGTGATCAAGGCAGACGGAACAGTTAACGAAGGTCTTGTTGCAGAGGATGTTAAGATGAAGAAAGAGGTTAAGAAGCCAGTTGAAGAGCGCAATCTTCCTTTATTTGTATATGCTAACCCTGTGTCTAATAAGACCTACTATATTACTGCAGTTCGCGGTAAAGGACTTTGGGACGAAATTTGGGGTTCAATTGCACTTGAAGAGGATTTCAATACGATTGTAGGTGTTTCTTATGATCATGCTGCTGAGACTCCAGGTCTTGGAGCAGAGATCAAAGACAACAGTGCTTGGGTAGCTTTGTTTACTGGTAAGAAAATCTATGATGATGCAGGAAACTTTGTTTCCATAAATGTCAGAAAAGGAGGAGCAATTCCAGGAAATCCGCATCAAGTAGATGCAATTACTGGAGCAACTATTACCGGAGATGGTGTTACCAAGATGTTGGAGAGCGGACTTCAATTATATGAACCATATTTTGCCACTCTAAAGGCTGGCATGTAAGATTGCCTTTTGGCAGTTTTCGTTAACGTTAAAATTTAATCTGTTATGGCAGAGACTAAAGTTAAAGAAGCAAAGGAGCCTTTATTTGGCAAAAAAGAGCGTAAGCTTTTGGTAGATCCTTTATTAGACAACAACCCGATTACAGTTCAGGTGTTAGGTGTATGTTCTGCACTTGCAGTAACGTCCCTATTGATGCCTTCGATAGTAATGACTGTAGCGGTAGTATTTGTTTGTGGATTCTCAAACCTAATTACATCATTGTTGAGAAATATCATTCCCAATGAAGTACGTTTGATTGCACAGTTGATTATCATCGCAACACTTGTAACGATTGTTGAGTTAAGCCTTAAGTACTTTGATTATCCAACGTACAAAGAGCTTTCGGTATATATCGGACTAATTATTACGAACTGTATAGTAATGGGACGTTTGGAAGCATTTGCTATGGGTAACAAACCTTGGAAATCTTTCCTTGATGGTCTAGGTAACGGTGTAGGGTATGGTATCATTCTTATTGTAGTTGCATTTTTCCGTGAGCTTTTTGGAAAAGGTACCTTATTCGGTGCTCAAATTCTTCCTGAAGGATACTTTGCAAACAATCTGATGGTAATGCCAGCAGCTGCGATGTTTATTCTTGCAGTATTCATCTGGATTCAGAGAAGCAGAAATAAAGAGTTAGTAGATATCTCTTAATTACGCTGAACTCAAATTTGAAAATACATTAATCAAGATAAAATGGATTTCGTTAATATTTTTATTAAAACAGCCTTTGTAGAGAACCTAGTTTTAGCATATTTCTTAGGAATGTGTTCTTACTTAGCAGTTTCTAAGTCAGTGAAAACTGCAGTCGGTCTTGGTTTAGCTGTAATCTTTGTATTAGGTATCACAATTCCAATCAATTGGATGATCAACGAATACCTTCTAAACGAAACAACAAACGTATTTGGAACGGATTTGACTTTCCTTCGATTCATTCTTTTTATCGCTGTAATTGCCTCTATGGTACAGTTGGTAGAGATGGTCATAGAGAAAGTATCTCCTGCTTTATATAATTCTTTAGGAATCTTCCTTCCGCTTATTACCGTGAACTGTGCTATTCTTGGTGGGTCATTATTTATGATCTCAAGAGAGTATAACCTTGGCGATAGTATCGCATTTGGTTTGGGTGGTGGATTTGGTTGGTTTTTAGCAATCGTATTTATTGCAGCAATTCGTGAAAAAATAAGATATTCCAATGTACCACCTGCACTTCGCGGATTAGGTATGGCATTTTTGTTAACAGGATTGATGGGACTTGCTTTCTTAGGCCTTTCAGGTATTGATCCAGCTGCTATCGGCGGATAATTAAGAAATCAATTTTCAACAGTAAAAAATAGTCTTTCGAGATGGAAATATTATTTGCAGTTATTGTCTTTTCAGCGGTTATTCTAGCCTTAAGTGCTGGTTTACTGGCTGCTAGAAAAAGGTTAGTTCCACAGGGTGAAGTTTCGATTATCATCAACGGTGATACGGAAAACCCTCGTTTAGTTAAGCCAGGTGCTACCCTATTGGGTGCATTATCTGGTGAAAATATTTTCTTGCCATCTGCATGTGGTGGTGGTGGTACTTGTGCTATGTGTGAGTGTCATGTACATGCTGGAGGTGGTGAAGTACTCCCTACGGAGATGAATCACTTATCTAGGAAGGAAGCCGCTGAAGGTATGCGTCTTGCTTGTCAGGTGAAGGTTCGTGAAGATATGGAAGTGCAAATTCCAGAAGAGATATTCGGTATCAAGAAATGGGAATGTGAAGTGGTTTCAAACTACAACGTTGCTACATTTATCAAGGAGTTCGTTGTAAAACTTCCTGATGGTGAATTACTTGATTTCGAATCAGGAGGTTACATCCAAATTGATGTTCCAGAGATTGAGTGTGATTTTAAAACGATTGATATTACTTCTCACCCAGATATGGGTAAGCCAGCAGATGAATTCCAGCCTGAATGGGATAAATTCCAATTGTGGGATCTTACCATGAAGAACGATGAAGAGATCTTCAGAGCTTACTCTATGGCTAATCACCCTGCAGAAGGAAATATCATCATGTTGAATATTCGTATTGCTACTCCACCATGGGATAGAGCAGCAAATGCATGGAAGCCAGTTAATCCTGGTATATGTTCTTCTTTCGTGTTCACACGTAAGCCTGGTGATAAGGTAACAATTTCTGGGCCTTATGGAGAGTTCTTCATTAAGCCTACAAAGAAGGAAATGGTTTATATCGGTGGTGGTGCAGGAATGGCACCGCTTCGTTCACACCTTTTCCACTTGTTCCATACAGCGAAAACAACTGATCGTAAGGTATCTTACTGGTATGGTGGACGTACAAAGCGTGAGCTTTTCTACATTGACGATTTCAGAAAGATTGAGGACGAGTTCGACAACTTTAAGTTTTATGTTTCATTAGATAATCCTTTACCTGAAGATAATTGGACGGTTAAAGATGATATCGATGATCCTAAAGGTGATGGATTCCAAGGTTATATTATGCCTGTCCTTTTCGAAAAGTATCTTAAAGATCACCCGGAACCAGAAGAAATAGAGTACTATTTCTGTGGACCTCCAGCGATGGCACAATCAATTTTTGATGCACTTGATCGATTAGGTGTACCAGAAGAGAATATTGCCTTCGATGATTTCGGTGGATAATAAAAAAAAGCATCTCGGATATTCCGAGATGCTTTTTTTTATTTATGATAAATTTTTATTTCTACTCTTCGTTTTTCTCGAGCAGGTATATCTGAATTCAGTTCACCACCTCCTTCAATGAAAACCCTGTCTACTCGATATCCTCTATTCTT